>CABUWB010000306.1 GCA_902495025.1 uncultured Eubacteriales bacterium | reverse complement strand
TGGCTGACTCGCCCTCTTCTCTGATAGAGGTTTCAACCTCTTTCTTAGCCTTTTCAACCATTTCCTCAATGCGTGCAGGGTGTACCCTGCCGTCAATAATAAGCTTTTCAAGAGCTAAACGTGCAATTTCACGCTTCATTGGGTCAAAGCATGATAAAATTACAGCCTCAGGTGTATCGTCAATAATAAGCTCAACACCCGTAAGCGACTCCAGTGTACGTATATTACGTCCCTCACGGCCGATAATACGTCCCTTCATCTCATCACTTGGTAAGGAAACAACCGAAACAGTGGTTTCTGCAACATGGTCTGCCGCACATCTCTGGATAGCACCGGCAATAATTTCCTTTGCCTTTTTATCTGCCTCCTGTTTAGCCCTCTGCTCCATTTCCTTAATCATAACAGCAGTTTCGTGCTGAACCTCATTTCTTACCGTATCAAGCAAAAAGTCCTTTGCCTGCTCCGCAGTAAGACCCGAAATTCTTTCAAGCTCCTCATGGCGTTTCTGATAAAGTGCCTCTGCCTCTGCATTTTTAGCCTCTGCACTTTCAAGCTTACGCTGGAGCTGCTGCTCACGGTTATCAAGAACCTCACTCTTTTTATCCTGTGCGTCCTCTTTCTGCTGTAAGCGTTTTTCCAGACGTTGTAATTCGCTTTTACGTTCCTTATATTCTTTCTCTGCTTCCTTTTGTGTTTTAAGGCTTTCTTCCTGAGCCTCAAAAATTATCTTGTTTTTACTGACCTCGGCCTCACGCATAGCCTCCAGCTTGATATTTTCAGCCTCTCTTTCGGCTGAGCCAATCGTTGCCTCGGCAAACTTTTTACGCAGTACCTGTCCGATAAAAATACCGATTGCTAATGAAAGAACAAAGGTGAAAAAGACTACTACAACCCACATTATAGTGTTCAGTCTAAACACCTCCTATTCAATTTTCAATGTACAATACTTTACAAATATATATAAGCGACAGGGCAATGGGCTTCCTCACGCCGCAAAATATGTAAAGCTATTCAGATATAAAATCACATCTAAACATAGCGCTCTATATAAAAGCACTATTATATTTTATAATTTTTTAATAAAAAAGTCAATAACTTTAAATAATTTTTATTGTTTTTGATGATATTTTTGCATATAAAAATCTGTTTTTTGTTAATACATTAACTTTTTGACCTGTCAAGCTCATAATAATACAGCTTTCCTGTAGATATTTCCTCAAAATCAATCCTTCCGCCAAAGCACTCCTCAATAACCTTAAGCTGTGCGGAGCATTTTTTTACTGCCGCAATAAGAGCCTTACCGCCTCTTACGGTTACTTTTTTATAAATTGTTTGAGAAAATATACTTATAATTTCATTTATAACCCTGTCGGCTATATAAAACTCATTTTCAGTAATACCTGTGCCCGAGCAGGCAGGGCAGTCCCTCATAATAATTTTATGCAGCGGCAGCCTTGTTTTTTTGCGTGTAAGCTGCATAAGTCCGAGCTCCGTCATACCGACAAGGGCAGTTGTAATTCTGTCCCTTGCAATACATTCCTTAAGCCTGTCAGATACCTTTTCAATATCACTTTTATTTGGCATATCGATAAAATCAATTATAATCATGCCTGTAAGGTTTCTTAGCCTTATCTGCTTTGCTGCCTCCTGCGCCGCCTCCAGATTGACCTTAAGAGCAAAGTCCTTTAAATTTTTGCCTGTATGCTTGCCGCTGTTTACGTCAATAACGTTCATAGCCTCGGTATAATCTATTACAAGATAACCGCCGCTTTTAAGCCATACTTTGCGGTGGAGTGCATTTTCAATGCCGCTTTCAATACCAAAATTATGAAAAAGCGGTATACTGTCTTTATAAATTGTGATGTTTTCAAGACCGATTTCGGCTTTAAGGCTTTGCGCAATTTTTTCGCTGTTTGTTATAACCTCAGTATCCTTGCCAAGTGCCAAATCACGTACAATGCGTGCCGTATCGTCAAGCTCCCTGTATAAAAGCGCAGGCGGCTTTATGTACGCCGATTTTCCCTTTATATTCTCTGCAGCAGCTACAAGGTCGGAAAGCTCCTTTTTAATGACCTCTGTGTCAGCGCTTTCACAATCAGTGCGTAAAATTACTGCATAATCAACAGGCACAACGGATTTTGCAAGGCTTTTAAGCTCCTTTCGCTTTTCTTCGTCCGCAATCTTTTTGGATATACCTGTACCACTGTCATTTGCTATAACAACACTGTACTTATCCGTAAAATTAAGCCTTGTGGTAACGACAGCACCCTTTTCGTCAACAGCCTCCTTAACAAGCTGAACGGCAATGCTGTCGCCTTCTTTAAGACGTATTTTCCCCCTGCTGTCATATATATACGGCTCTTTTGCTGCGTCAGGCTGTAAAAAAGCGTTTTTTTCATCACCGATGTCAATAAAAATAAACTGTCCACGCAGCACCTTTGTCACTCTGCCGACATATATATTGCCAACCGAAAAATCATTGTTATTTTCATATATTATTTCCGTAAGCTCGCCGTTTTCCTTTAAAGCTGTACGCACCCTGCCCGAAAGAGCGTCAATGTATATTTTGTTCATTTTATCACCTTAAAGCCCGATAAAGCCGTTTTCGCCGTCCTTTAAAAGCTGCAGCCTTTCAATAATAAGGCTGTAAGGCTCAAACTCAATACCGCAATATTTGCAGATATACTCACACACAAGGTCAGCCTTTAAATTGTTGGCACTTCCTGTTGCGATACGCATATTTAAAACCGTTTTATCACCGCTGTTATCCGCCGTAAGCGTATAAATATTGGGACGGATATTGACAACCTTGGTTTTACGCTTGCTTGTACGCTC
>CABUWB010000305.1 GCA_902495025.1 uncultured Eubacteriales bacterium | reverse complement strand
TTATGAGGGCGGTGATAAGGCTGAAATTGACAATGCTGCAAAAGCGCTTTGCCGCAGGATTAAGGACGAGGCAAAGGATATAAGCACAAAGTACATATATCCGCCCGAAACTACCGAGTTTGCCGTAATGTTTCTTCCCTTTGAGGGGCTTTATGCCGAGGTGGTAAACAGGGGACTGCTTGAGGAGCTGCAGCGTACCTATCATGTAACCGTTGCAGGCCCCAGCACAATGTCAGCAATGCTGTGCAGTATACGTATGTGCTTTAAAAATGCGGCAATACAGCGCTGTTCTGACGAGGTATGGAAGGTGCTCGGTGCAGTTAAAACTGAGTTTGCCACCTTTGAAAAGGCGCTTACAAGCACACAGGATAAGATAAACAAGGTATCGGACGAGCTTGACAAGCTCATAGGCGTAAGGACAAGGGCAATAAACAGAAAGCTCAAAAATGTTACCGAGCTGGATTTGGCTGTAGCAGAGGATATACTGCAAAATGACGAAAATTTAACTTGAATTTAGTTAAATTTAATATACTATTGACAAAAACCGCAGATTAATTTAAAATAGTAAGTAATTATATATTCAAATTAAGACTAAGGAGGGTTTTTTTATGAAAAAACTTTTACGTTCACTTACAGCCGCTGTACTTATGGGTACATTGGTTATGACAGGCTGCACCTCATCTTCTGCACCTGCTGACAGCAGCAGCGGCTCGGAAAATGCCACAGAGGCTTCCGCATCGGCTGATGGCAGCTATGACATTGGTATTATTCAGCTTGTAGAGCATCCTGCACTTGATGCTGCAAGAGAGGGCTTTGTAAAGGGTATGGCTGATAACGGTCTTAAAGAGGGCGAAAATGTTACCATCGATGTTCAGAATGCTCAGAATGACCAGTCTAACTTAAAGACAATTGCCCAGAAATTTGTTTCTGAAGATAAGGATCTTGTGCTTGCTATTGCAACACCTGCAGCACAGTCTATTGCGGCAGAAACTACCGATATTCCTATTCTTATAACTGCTGTTACTGACCCTGCTGCATCTGGCCTTTGTGAGAGCAACGAGGCTCCTGGCGGCAATGTAACAGGTACATCTGACCTTACACCTATCAAGGAACAGATTGAGCTTTTACATCAGATTTTACCTGAGGCTAAGAACATTGCCATTATGTATAACTCAGGTGAGCAGAACTCTGTAATTCAGGCTGATATGGCAGAGGCTGCAGCAGCAGAGCTTGGTATCACAAGCGAAAGAAAGACAGTTACTAACACTAATGATGTTGCACAGGTTACATCATCACTTGTAGGTAAGTTTGATGCGGTTTATATCCCAACAGATAACACACTTGCATCTTCAATGCCTCTTGTATCAAGCATTACAAACCCTGCAGGTCTTCCTCTTATTGTAGGCGAGCAGGGTATGGTTGAAGGCGGCGGTCTTGCATCTGTAGCCGTAAGCTATTCTGACCTGGGTGAAATGACAGGTAAGATGGCTGTTGAAATTCTTGTAAACGGTGCTGACCCTGCAACAATGCCAATTGGCTATACCGAAAATCCTCAGCTTATTATTAACCCTACCGCAGCAGCGGAGCTTGGTATTGAGATACCGGCAGAGGTTCTTGACAAGGCTGAAAAGGTTGACACCGTAGCTCAGTAATTTTACGGTTTCATTTCTATTTTTAAGCAGTATTAAATACCGAAAATTTTTCAAGGGGTAGATAATAGTGTCTGCCCCTTTTAAATTATGATTAGATGAGCCGAGAGTAGAAAATATCTTACATAATGCACCATATACGGTGCGAAAGGACGAAAACATGAGTATGATTATTAATGCGGCCGCACAGGGACTGCTCTGGGCGGTTATGGCAATAGGTGTTTACATCACCTACAGAATACTGGATATTGCAGACCTTACTGCCGAGGGATGCTTTACACTTGGTGCGGCAGTTACGTGCAGACTTATAACAGGTGGTTTTTCTCCGCTTGCCTCAACGGCTGTTGCTCTTTTTGCAGGCCTTGCCGCAGGTCTTATAACAGGTATTCTGCACACAAAGTTTAAAATTCCGGCTTTGCTTGCCGGTATTCTTACAATGACGGCACTTTGGTCAATTAACCTTAGAGTTATGGGTAAGTCAAATATACCATTGCTTAAAAAGACAACATTGCTTACCATGCTTGCCGATATGGGGCTTGCAAAGGACACTGCAGCTATTGTGGCAGGGCTTTTGCTTACAGTTATTGTTGTTGCCTTTTTATGGTGGTTTTTTAATACAGAGCTTGGTTATGTAATAAGGGCTACCGGTGATAATAAAAATATGATAAGGGCGCAGGGCGTTAATACTGATAGAACAATTATTATTGGTGTTATGCTCGGTAACGGTCTTATAGCGCTTTCAGCATCTCTTGTTGCGCAGTATAACAGCTTTGCTGATATTAGTATGGGTATTGGTACTATTGTTATTGGTCTTGCCTCTGTAATTATAGGTGAGGTTGTGTTTGGCAATAAGGGTATTCTTCACTCGCTTATAGCCGTTGCACTCGGCTCTGTGCTTTACAGAATTATTATTGCAGTTGTGCTTGCGCTTGGTCTGCGTGCAGACGATATGAAGCTTATAAGTGCGGTTCTGCTTGTTGTTGCTCTCTGCTTCCCTAATGTAAGGGATATGGTTCTTAAAAATTTAAAGAACAGCGTTAAGAAGGGAGGCAGTGAAAATGCTTAAACTTACTGATGTACATCAGATTTTTGAACAGGGCACCGTTAATGAAAAGCACGTTTTAAAGGGAATAAATTTAGACGTTGCCGAGGGTGATTTTATTACCATTATAGGCGGCAACGGTGCAGG
>CABUWB010000304.1 GCA_902495025.1 uncultured Eubacteriales bacterium | reverse complement strand
GGATGAGGTGTAAAACCGATACTCTATAAACTCTAATTTTACTTTCCTTCAAAAAATTAATTCTGTATAAGTGTACCGATACCCTCTTTGGTAAATATCTCCATAATCAGACAATGTGGTATACGTCCGTCAAGTATATGCACATTAGGCACACCTGCCTCCAGACCTGCCATACAGCAGCTCACCTTAGGCAGCATACCGCCTGAAATAATGCCGTCCTCAATCATTTTATGCACCTCGTCAATATGGATAACGGGCACAAGCGACTTAGGGTCGTTTACATCGGTAAGAATACCCGGCACATCGGTAACGAACACAAGCTTTTCAGCGTGCAGCGCACCTGCAATGGCAACTGCCGCATAGTCGGCATTAACATTATAGCTGTTACCCTCATCATCAACGCCAATTGATGAAATAACAGGCACAAAATCATTGTCAATAAGGGACTCAACCAGTGTAGGGTCAACGTCGGTAACATCACCAACATATCCAATATCCACACCGTCTGGGCACAGCTTTTCAACCTTCAGTGTGTTGGAGTCCTTACCGCAGATACCTACGGCATTTACACCATGTCTGCAAAGCTCCGCAGTTAAATCCTTATTTATTTTGCCTGCAAGCACCTGCTGTACAACGTCCATGGTTTCCTCATCGGTAACACGCAGACCGTTTCTGAACTCAGGCTCCTTGCCTATTTTAGCAAGCGCCTTGTTTATATCCTTGCCGCCGCCATGCACAACAACAGGCTTAAAGCCAACAAATTTCATAAGGACAATATCCTTGATAATGGTTTCCTTAATTTCCTCATTTACAAGAGCCGCACCGCCGTACTTTATAACAACGGTAATGCCCGAAAACTCCCTTATATATGGCAGCGCCTCGGTTAATACCTCCGCCTTTTTAATTATTTCCTCATACATTTCGTATTACCTCCGCATTATGAACGGTAGTCGCCGTTAATCTTCACATAGTCATACGTTAAATCACAGCCCCACGCAACAGCGCTTTCGCTGCCCTCGGCAAGCTGAATTTCAACAAAAATTTTATGCTCCTTAAGGATTTTTGAGGCAAGCTCCTCGTCAAAAACAATAGGTGTGCCGTTATCCATAAGCATAATTGTACCGCCCTCACTGCGGAAATGGATTGTAACGCCCATAGGGTTGAACTGTGCGCCCGAATAACCCATAGCGCAGAGTACACGTCCCCAGTTAGCGTCCTCACCGAAAAGCGCAGCCTTGAAAAGGTTAGACGAGGTAACGGACATAGCAATAGTACGTGCATCGTCCTTAGTTTTTGCGCCCTCAACGTGTACCTCCATAAGCTTGGTTGCACCCTCGCCGTCATCAACACACTTTATGGCAAGGTCCTTATTGATTGCAAAAAGCGCTTCCTTGAATTTATCGTAGTCCTCACCCTCGGAGCTAATCTCCGCATTGCCCGCAAGACCGTTTGCAAGCACAAGCACTGTATCGTTTGTGGAGGTATCACCGTCAACTGTAATCATATTAAAGGTATCAACCACGCACTCCTTAAGCGCCTTATCAAGCATAGGCTTTGAGATTGCACAGTCGGTGGTTATAAAGCAAAGCATGGTTGCCATATTTGGGTTAATCATACCGCTGCCCTTTGCCATACCGCCAAGAGTTACCTTTTTGCCACCCACCTCAATTTCAACAGAGATGGTTTTTGCGTATGTATCGGTTGTCATAATAGCCTCTGCGGCTGTATCACCGTTTTCCTTACTGTCATTTACAAGAGGGTAGGTTGCCTTAACACCGTTAAGCACCTTTTCCATATCAAGGTTTACACCTATAACGCCTGTTGAGCATACAAGCACGTTATCCTTTGTACAGCCGCCGCCTATAAGCTGTGCAAGGCAGTCAGCCGTTGTTTCTGCGTCCTTTAAACCCTGCTCACCGGTGCACGCATTGGCATTGCCGCTGTTTACCACAATGCCGCTTATCTTATTGTCAACATGAGCCATATCCCATAATACGGGAGCAGCCTTAACAACATTTGTTGTAAAGCAGCCTGCCGCCGTTGCAGGCACGTCGCTCACAATAATCGCCATATCCTTTTTTACCTTTTTTAAGCCTACCGCATTGCCAGCAGCCTTAAAGCCCTGTGCGGAGGTTACATTTCCGTTTCCTGTAATCATAATCAATTCCTCCAATATCAAGCAGGGAAGATTGGCACGTAGTCAATTCCCTCTGTTTCATCAAGTCCGAAAAGTATATTCATATTCTGTACCGCCTGTCCGGCAGCACCCTTAAATAAGTTGTCAAGCGCACCTATTACAATAACTCTGCCCGTTCTTTTATCAACAGCAAAGCCTATGTCAACAAAGTTGGAGCCTTTAACCCACTTTGTTTCGGGGAAGGTACCCTCCTTTGTAAGTCTTATAAAATGCTCATTTCCGTAGTGCTTTTCGTAAGCGGCTCTTATATCCTCGTATGTATAATCACCGTTCAGCTTTGCATAGCAGGTGGCAAGAATACCCCTGTCCATAGGGATAAGGTGAGGTGTAAAGTTAATTACGATATCCTCGCCTGCAGCATAGGAGAGCTGCTCCTCAATTTCGGGCGTATGTCTGTGTGCGGCAACCTTGTATGCCTTAACCGACTCGTTAAGCTCGCAGTAATGGTTGCCAAGGCTGAGTGAGCGGCCAGCGCCCGTTGCACCCGATTTTGCATCTATTATAATGGAAGATAAATCAACCATGCCCTCTTTTACAAGCGGATACATTGAAAGTATTGAGCAGGTTGTGTAGCAGCCGGGGTTTGCAACAATACGTCTGCCTGCAATTTTATCCCTGTTAATTTCACAAAGACCATAAACCGCCTCTGGCAGAATATCCTTTGCATAGTGGGTTG
>CABUWB010000303.1 GCA_902495025.1 uncultured Eubacteriales bacterium | reverse complement strand
AGACAGGCTCCGTTATCAATACTAAGGTGCTTTATGGCACAGGCTGCGGTATTATAGCTCTTGGTATCTTCCTTGTACTTAAAAGCAGAAAGAAAGCAGCTTAATATTAATAATTAACTTTATTGCCCCTCCATTTTGGAGGGGCTTTTTGTGTGGTGTGTTTGGTGGTGTTTGGGGTAGTAAATTAGAGTTTAGCGGGGTAACGGCACTACGTGCCTACACCTCATCCGTCGCCTAACGCCGACACCTTCCCCTCAAGGGGAAGGCTGTTATCTGCAATGCAAATTTATCAAAACCCTTTGCAAGTAAGCTGATAAGCATAGTTTTAAATGCACTTTGCAACGCAAAGTTTAAGCCTTCCCCTTGAGGGGAAGGGGGACCACGTCAGTGGTGGATGAGGTGTAACCGCTATGCATCGTTATCCGCCGATAAACATTAAATTAACAGCCTCATTAATTAACACAACAAAAGGAGCCGACCAAATGCGTCAGCTCCTTTATTCCTTACAGCAAAATACAAATCATTCCGCCGCTGCCCTCATTCATAATTTTTTGCAGCGTTTCCTGAAATTTCATCTGTGCGTCCTCGGGTATTCTGCCAACCTTACTATTCAAGTCCTCCTTAATCAAATCGGACATACTTCTGCCAAAAATATTATAGCTCCACAGGTTTTCCTTATTGCCCTCAAACTGCCCTGCAAGGTAGTCGGCAAGCTCCTTGGACTGCTCCTCGGAGCCGACAATGGGCGCAACCGTTGTTTCAATATCAGCCCTTATCATGTGTATGCTGGGTGCAGATGCTTTCAGCTTAATGCCGTACTTGCCTGCGTGCTTTGCCACCTCGGGCTTGCTAAGCTCCATTTCCTCAAGCGACGGCATAACCACGCCGTAGCCCTTGCGGCTTACCTCCTCCAGCGCAAATTTAACCTTATCATAGTGCTTTTTCGCCTCGCTAAGCTCCCTTATGGTTTCAATAAGCTCGCTCTCGTCCGCAATTTCCGTACCCGTAGTTTCCGACAGTACGGTGTAAAAAAGCTCGTCGGCAACCGCAACATCAATAAGCGCACTGCCGCTGCCAAGGTCTATGCTTTCAATATACGCCTTTTTAACATTTTCGTCCTCCAGTATGGCGGCAGGCAGCTCCTTAACCCGTCTAAGGGTTGAAAGCTCCCCGGGCATATTCTTGATTGCCTCTATAATACCCGATTTTATGCTGTGGTCGCTTGGCAGTACCTCCAACCATTTCGGCAGATTAATGCCCACCTGTGCAAGCGGAAATTCATACAAAAGCTGCTCAAGCAGTGAGGTGATGTTTTCGCCCTTTAACTGGGCGCAGTTTATCGGCACAACGGGTACGGAGTATTTTTCCTTTAGCTGTGCGACAAGTGCACCTGTCTGCTCGCTGAATGGTGCGGCGCTGTTTAAAATGACGATAAACGGCTTTTCAAGCGCTTTCAGCTCGCTTATTACACGTTCCTCCGCCTCAACGTAGCCGTCCCTGTCAAGCTCGCCTATGCTGCCGTCAGTGGTGATTACAACGCCTATTGTGGAGTGCTCGGCTATTACCTTGCGTGTGCCTATCTCCGCCGCCTTGGCAAAGGGCATTTTCTCCTCCGACCATGGCGTGTTTACCATTCTTGGCTCGCCGCCGTCATTGTAGCCGCCTGCTCCCTCAACGGGATAGCCCACACAGTCTATAAGGCGCACCTTTAATTTAAGGTCGTCATCAAGCCTTATTTCAACCGCCTCATTTGGCACAAATTTTGGCTCGGTTGTCATTATGGTTTTGCCTGCCGCACTCTGGGGCAGCTCGTCCTTTGCCCTCTCCCTGCTGTACACATTCTCTATGTTGGGCAGCACAAGCAAATCCATAAACCGCTTGATAAAGGTTGACTTGCCTGTTCTGACAGGGCCTACAACACCTATGTAAATATCTCCGCCTGTCCTGTCCGCTATGTCCCTGTATATGTCAAAGCCTTCCATAACTTCCTCCTTGTGTTATTATACGGATACAATATTGTATTAGCTGTATGAAAGGTTTAGAACAAAAAATAATATTGTCAATAAAAAAACCGCTCCATACGGAACGGTTAAGCGGAGATGGTGGGATTCGAACCCACGAGCCCCGGAGGACTACCTGATTTCGAGTCAGGCTCGTTATGACCACTTCGATACATCTCCAAAATACGTGGCAAAAGCCACATATTATTATAGCAGTTATATAAGATGATTGTCAAGCGTTTTTGCGATAAATTATGTCAAGCCCTTTAAGCACAAGGTCCTCTGCATAGACCATTTCCCTTGTGCAGTGCTTTGCAATATACTTGCCAAGTCCGCCTGTCAGCACAACGCTTGCCTCGCCCTTTTCAAAGCCAAGCTCCCTTTCAATGCGGTCAACACAGCCGTCAAGCATGGCTGCCGTACCGTAAACAATGCCGCTGCGCATACTGTCAATTGTGTTTTTGCCTACTATATGCTTAGGGTCCTCAAGGCTTATGGCAGGGAGCTGCGCACATACGCCCGACAGTGCCGTAAGGCTTATGTTAATGCCCGGCATAATCATACCGCCTATGTAGTTTTTGTTTTTATCCACTACCTCAATGGTGGTTGATGTACCCATATCAATTATTATAATGGGCGGCTTGTAGTCCTTCAGCGCCGCAACTGCGCCCGTAATTCTGTCTGCACCGACAGAGGCAGGGTTGTCCATAAGTATATTTATGCCTGTCTTTAACCCGGGACCTACTACTTTTGGCACGCTGCCCGTAAGCATGGTAACTGCCATTTTTATTGAGTTGAGCGTGGGCGGTACAACAGATGCAATAATGCTGCCCTCTATCCTGTCAACGTCTATATTGTGCAGCTCCAGTATGCTTT
>CABUWB010000302.1 GCA_902495025.1 uncultured Eubacteriales bacterium | reverse complement strand
TGTGCCCACGCCTATTATTCTTGACCACCTTGTATACTCGTCCAGTACATTGCCGAGCTTTGGATAAACCCTTGCCTCATTAAGCGTACCCGGATTTTCGTTGGACTCAAACTGCAGAATAAATCCGTCCTTATAAGGTGTAAGCTTAAATATTTTAAGATAGGATGTATTAGGCACCATTACACCGTAAAGATAATCGTAATATCTGCCAAGCTTATACATTGATACCGTTGAGGATTTTACAAAACGCAGGGTTTTAAGCGCATTTTCAAGTCCATAGTTTTTAAGTATTGCTTGCGCCTCATCAATATTTAACACTACACGCTCAATATCATAGCCCGCATTTGCAAGCTCGTGCATTTTATCCTCCAGCCTTGTAAGCAGCTCTGCGGTAATTTCCACACCCTCAATACGGCAGTAGTAGTTGCGGTTTATGGTATGCTCAACCCAGCACCTCGCCTTATTGCCAAGTATATCGCTTGCAGCAGCCAGCATAAGCAGAGATGTGCTGCGCTGATATGCTGCAAAACCATAAGGGTGTGCAATATCACAAATTTCATCCGTACATTCCGTGCTGATTTTGGTGTTTAAATCCCTTATTTCATTATCCACCACAGCAGTTAATATGCTGCCCTTGGTGTATTCCTCATAATCCTTGCTCAAATCATGCAGCGTTGTACGTCCGTCAACCTCTGCCTCCTTTGAGGCATTTGTTACAAATACCCTGTATTTTTCCATAAAATCACCCCTGCTCTTTTTATATAAATACGTTAAACTATTGTTAAGGTCTGACCATTCACCTCTGATTCAATCACCTCAAGCCCATTAAAGCATTTTTTAAGATAACTGCATATAACAGGTACTACAATAACCTCTGTAAGATAATGTGTACCGTCAATTACGCATAAGCCCATATCCTGTGCATTCTGTCCCTCATGGTAGCCGAAATCACCTGTAATATATACATCAGCGCCCTTATTTTTTGCCTCCTGCATAAAGGACGCACCCTTGCCTGTGCATATACCTATCTTTTTAACCCTTGTATCCAAATCACCGCAGACAGACAGACTATCCGCATTAAGCACAGCCTTTACCTCAGAAATAAAATCCGCAAAGCTCATTTCGCTTTTAAGCTCGCCTATTCTGCCCATGGCACTGCCGTCCTCGTTAATATCCGCAAGTCCCTCTACATTTTCAAGTTTAAGCAAAGCCGCAAGGGTTGAGTTAGTACCTCCTGCCGCACTGTCAAGATTAGTATGTGCCGAAAAAACGGCAATATCATTTTTAATAAGCCTTATAATACGTCTGCCAAGCGGTGTGCCATCTGTTACGTTTTTAATACCCCTGAATATAAATGGGTGATGTGTAATTATCAGGTCAGCACTAAGCGATACAGCCTCGTCTATCACCTCATCATTTACATCAAGTGCAACAAGCACCCTTTTTATCTCTCTTTCACTGCCTACCATAAGACCCACGTTGTCCCATTCCTCGGCAAGGCGGGCAGGTGCATAGCTTTCCATAGCAGCCATAATTTCACTTAGCTTTACAGACATTTTAAAGCCTCCTCCTGTAATGCGGCAAGAGCATTAAGCTCCGCCTTTCGTATTTCAATTTCCTCACTGTGCTTATTCAAAAGAGAATTAAGCACTTTAACAATTTTATTATGTTCCAGCTCAATATATTCCTTTAATACAGGACTTTTTCGCATGAGCTCAAATCTGCCAAAATGATATTCAAGCTCGCTGTACTGCTCACTGCCGCCTTTTTTTGCAAGTATTGCGGTGTAAACCTTGCCGTCCTCTTTAAGCATCTGTTCATCGGCTATTATGTAACCTGTCTTATGCAAATGCTTTCTTACGGCATAAATATCACGCTGCACCTGCAATACAAGGCACTGCGCACTGCTGCCGCTTATGTGGGATTTAAGTACATCAATTGCAAGCATACCGCCCATGCCCGCAATAACTATGGTATCGGGTATTTCATTTTCACCCATAACCGCAAGACCATTGCCGCAGCGCACCTCAACAAGTGAATTTAATTTATTTGCCGTAATATTGCGCTGTGCCTTTTCGCACGAGCCTGCACTGATGTCGGCTGCAACAGCACGCTTAACTGTACCGTTTTTTATAAGATATATCGGCAGATAGGCATGGTCTGTACCTATATCAGCAAGATAATCACAGGGTGCAACCATACCCGCTACCATTTTAAGTCTTTCGGAAAGCATAATAACCTCCATATAGTATAAAAGGACTGCTGCAAAAGCAACAGCCCCATATAAATTTTATTCAAGATAATCCTTTAACTTTTTACTTCTGCTTGGGTGTCTTAATTTTCTTAAAGCCTTAGCCTCAATCTGTCTGATACGCTCCCTTGTTACACCAAATACGGTACCAACCTCCTCAAGGGTTTTCTGTCTGCCGTCCTCCAGACCGAAACGGAGCTTTAATACCTCCTTTTCCCTGTCGGTAAGGGTGTCAAGCACGCTCATAAGCTGCTCCCTTAAAAGGGTAAAGGCAGCAGCATCAGCAGGTGCCGGTATATCATCATCAGGGATAAAGTCGCCTAAATGGCTGTCCTCCTCCTCACCGATTGGTGTTTCAAGCGAAACAGGCTCCTGTGCTATTTTTCTTATCTCACGTACCCTGTCAACAGGCATCTGAAGGCTTGCCGCAAGGTCATCATCGGTAGGCTCCCTGCCGTTTTCCTGCAAAAGCTGTCTGGATACCCTTATAAGCTTGTTGATTGTTTCAACCATGTGTACGGGTATACGTATAGTCCTTGCCTGGTCAGCAATAGCTCTTGTAATAGCCTGCCTTATCCACCATGTGGCATAGGTACTGAATTTGTAGCCCTTGCGGTAGTCAAACTTTTCAACC
>CABUWB010000301.1 GCA_902495025.1 uncultured Eubacteriales bacterium | reverse complement strand
TATTTTTTAAGCTGCTTGATGAGGAAAAGCCCCAGAGGGCGGCAGTGTGCTTTGACGTACACCAGCCCACATTCAGGCACATTGAATATAAGGAATACAAGGGTACACGCAAGGGTATGCCCGACGAGCTTAAACCGCAGATGCCGCTTTTAAAGCGCATACTTACGGCAATGGGCATTAAGATATACGAAATGGGCGGCTTTGAGGCTGACGACCTTTTAGGCACGCTTGCCACAATGAGTGATAAAATGGGCATGGAGCCTGTCATTGTATCCGGCGACAGGGATTTGCTGCAGCTTGCAAGCGAGCGCATAAGAATACGCATACCCAAAACCAAGGGAGGTCAGACCGTAGTTGAGGACTACAGGGCAGCAGACGTTCTGGAAGCATACGGCGTAACACCCACCGAGTTTATCGAGGTTAAGGCGCTTATGGGCGATACAAGCGACAACGTGCCCGGCGTACCCTCCATCGGTGAAAAGACGGCAGTTAAAATTATAAGCGAATACAAAACGGTTGAAAATGCAATAGCCAATGCGGACAGCGTAAAGCCGGCAAGGGCGTCGCAAAATTTAAAGGAGTTTGCAGACCAGGCGAGAATGAGCAAATTTCTTGTTACAATCAAGACCGACGTACCCGTTGACTTTACTGAAAATGACGGCATTATAGGCGATATTTTCAACAAAGAGGTTTACGAGCTTTTTAAGGAGTACGATTTTAAGAGCCTTTTAAACCGCTTTAACACAAAGCAGGTGAATGAGGATAAAACAGCGGCAGAGTGCAGCTTTACACTTGCGGATACACCTGCGGCGGCAAGAGAGGCATTAAGCTCGCTAAATCCGTTCTCCGAGGTATCCTACCGCATTATATATGATGAGGATAAAATAGCGGCTTTAGCTTTGAGTGATGAAAACGGAAAAGCGGCTGTAATAGAGCTGCCCGAGGACGAGCTGCTGACACTTGCAGGAGAGTTTTTTGAGTCCGACTGTCCCAAGATTGCGCATGACGGCAAGATGGATATTGTAAGCCTTAAAAAGCGTGGCATTGAGCTTAACGGCATTGTTTTTGACAATGTTATTGCCTCTTACATTCTCAATTCGGGCAGGGACGAATACGAGTATAACGAGCTTGCGGAGGACTTTCTCTCCGAGAGCCACCCCTCGATAGATGAAATTTTAGGCAAGGGCAAAAGCCGCATTTCTCCCCTTGCGCTTAATAAAGAGGATAAAACAAGGCTTTTCGGCACCATGGCGGAGGTCGGTTTAAGGGCAAAAGCCGTTATGGCTGATAAAATAGAGGAAAATATGCAGCATGAGCTGTACTATGACATAGATTTGCCCCTTATCTACGTGCTTGCTGACATGGAGCTTGAGGGCATGGGCGTTGACAGGGCTGGGCTTATTGAATACGGCAAAAGCCTTGAGGGCAAAATTGAGGAGCTGCAAAAGGATATTTACTGGCTTGCAGGTGAGGAGTTCAACATAAACTCACCCAAGCAGCTTGGTGTAATTCTGTTTGAAAAGCTTGGTTTAAAGGGCGGCAAAAAGACCAAAACAGGCTGGTCAACCGCCGCAGATGTGCTTGAAAAGCTGAAGGACGAGGACCAGATTGTAGGCAGGGTGCTTGAATACCGTACCTATATGAAGCTGAAATCCACCTACGCCGAGGGACTTCTTGGCGTGCTTGATGAAAAGACGGACAGGATTTACTCAACCTTTAACCAGACGGTTACAACAACAGGCAGAATAAGCTCCACCGAGCCTAATTTGCAGAACATACCCATAAGGCTGGAGCTTGGCAGACAGCTAAGACGTGTGTTTGTGCCTGCCGAGGGCTGTGTTTTTGTGGACGGCGACTACTCGCAGATTGAGCTTAGGGTGCTTGCGCACATGTCGGGGGACGAAACCCTTATAAACGCATTCAGAGAGGGGCAGGATATACACCGTCTTACCGCCTCACAGGTGTTTAACGTACCCTTTGATGAGGTAACCTCACAGCAGAGGTCAAATGCAAAGGCGGTCAACTTTGGCATTGTGTACGGCATAGGCGCTTACAGCCTTAGTCAGGATATAGGCATTACCAAAAAAGAGGCAGACCGCTATATTGAGGGATATTTTGAAAAGTATCCAAAGGTAAGGCAGTTTATGACGGATATGGTAGACTTTGCCAGAGAAAACGGCTATGCCAAAACCATTTTTAACCGTATAAGGTATATACCCGAAATTTCAAGCTCCAACTTTTTGCAGCGCTCCTTTGGCGAAAGAGTGGCAATGAATATGCCTGTACAGGGCAGCGCCGCTGACATAATTAAAATAGCCATGGTTAAGGTACACAACCGTTTAAAGGCAGAGGGTCTTAAATCAAGGCTTATTTTGCAGGTGCATGATGAGCTGCTTATCGAAACACGCAAGGAGGAGCTTGACGAGGTTAAAAAAATTATGGCGGAGGAAATGGAAAATGCTGTACAGCTTTCCGTTCCGCTTGAAACCGATATTCATGTCGGAGGAACATGGTATGAGGCAAAATAAAATTATAGGGCTGACAGGCGGCAGCGGCAGCGGTAAAAGCGCTGTGGCAGACGCTCTTAAAAAGCTAGGCTGCTTTGTTATTGACTGCGACAGCATTGCGCATGAAAATATGGCAAAGGGCGGCGTTGCTTATGATGAGATACTGTGCGGCTTTGGCAGTGAAATTCTGCACCCCGACGGTGAAATTGACAGAAAAAAGCTCGGTCAGATAGTGTTTAATGACAGCACACAGCTTGACAGGCTCAATAAAATCACACATAAGCATATAATTGCAAGGGTGAGGGAGCTTGCCGAAAACGCAGCAGGTACGGTCATTATTGACGCTCCGCTTTTAAGGCAGACGGGGCTTGATGCTCTCT
>CABUWB010000300.1 GCA_902495025.1 uncultured Eubacteriales bacterium | reverse complement strand
TTCACAATTAACTACATAAATTTTGTAAATTATTCTCCTTGCAATTTCAGCCTTTTAGAGTGATATATGTAACACACTAAAACTTTGTGTTTCAGTGAATACACAAGGAGGTCAAGGTTATGAAAATTAAGAAACACCAAGAAAATTAAAGAGATGTTCCAAACATTCTATTCTATTGATAAAGGAGTGAACACAAATGCTTAGGACATTGTTTAAAAACAGAAAAGACCTTGTAAAGGCTGTGAGCGAGTTTACAGGTGAGAATGTAGAGTATATGGGTGCTCCGACATTTTCTTATAAGGTTGGAGAGTACACCATAAACAAAGACGGAGTTATTACATCTGATACCGAAATGGACAGCCTGAAAAACTTTCTTGTCGAAAAAGGCTTTATTCAAAAAGAACAAGAGCAAGAACCGAAGTTGCTTGTTGAAAATCAACCAAAACAACAAGAAAGTGTTGATAGCATTGAGTTTAGTATCCCGTTGGATGGTGCTGACAAAGTGGCAGTTATTAACTTTGTAAATATGCTCTACAGCAAGCAGTACCTTATAAACAAGGCATTGCAAATGGCGGCTTTGAGTATACATGATAGCTTTTTGAAGGAGCTTGAGAGCAAGGAGCTTTCCGAAATAACCAATGATGAATACTCTGGTCTTAAAATTAAGAATGACTGCATTGTATTTGATTACCCAAATGCCGAGGGTGGTGAAATGCTTAAGGCTTATATGACCTTGATGTGTATGGCTTTTGCAAAGGCAAAAGAAAGCACCAGAGTTCAGGCAAAGTTAATACACCCGGATAATGAAAAGTATTATATGAGGTCGTGGCTCATTCGCTTAGGTCTTGGGGGTAAAGGTAGAGCAGAAACAAGAAAGGCTCTGTTAAAGAACCTCAAGGGTCATTCAGCTTTCCGTACAGAGGAGGAAATTGAAAGAGCTAAAGAAAAGTATAGACAAAAAAAGTCGGAGAATAAGCAGTAAATTACACAAACTCCTCGATGTGAATTTGTTTAATTTACATCGAGGAATTGACTTGATAATAGTGTGTTTCAGAGGTAATATGTGTTACAACAAAAGGGAAAACGACCCTAAAAGAAAAGGAGAAACACATTATGAAAACACTTAACTTTGGAATTGAAATTGAACTTACAGGCATCACGAGGGCAACAGCCTCAAAGGTGATTGCCAAATACTTTGGCACAAACGAAACCAACCACGAGGGTGGTTCCTACGATACCTACACAGCTAAAGACAGCAAGGGCAGAACTTGGAAAGCAATGTTCGACTCAAGCATAAGGGCAGAAAGAAAAAACGGCGAATATGCTAGTGACCTTTATAAAACTGAGGTGGTCAGCCCAATTTTAACCTACGATGACATTGAAGATTTGCAAGAGCTTGTAAGACAGCTTAGGCACAAAGGAGCCATTGCAAACACCTCAACAGGAATTCACATTCATGTAGGAGCAGAAAAGTTTACACCTCAGACCTTGAGAAACATAGTAAACATTATCGCAAGCAAGGACGATTTGATTTACAAAAGCTTGAAGATAGACCCAATGAGAATGAGGTACTGCCAAAAGACAAACGAGAACCTAATTGAGGTTATCAACAAGAAAAAGCCAAAAACAATGACCGAGCTTGCAGATATTTGGTACACAAGCCAAGGAGCTGATTACGGTAGAAACCGACATTACAACCAAAGCCGTTACCATGGATTAAATCTTCACGCAACCTTTACCAAGGGAACAGTTGAGTTCAGGCTTTTCAACAGCACAACCCACGCAGGCGAGATTAAGGCATACATTCAATTTTGCCTTGCGGTTTGCCACCAAGCCTTAATTCAGAAAAAGGCATCGGCAAAGAAAAGTACAACCGACAATGAAAAATACGCATTCAGATGTTGGATGTTAAGATTGGGATTGATTGGCGAGGAATTCAAAACTTGCAGACTTCACCTTTTGAAAAATCTTGATGGAAATTCAGCTTGGAGATAAAAGTAAGGAAATAGCCTTATGCTAAACCTACCGACCGCAATAGCGGTCTTTAGGTGGTAGAAGGGTGTTCCCTTACTATGATTTGAAAGGAAGTTTTGAAAATGAAAACCAAGTATTACATTGCCTATGGCAGCAACATGGACGAAAACCAAATGGCTTATCGATGCCCCAACGCAAGGCTTGTGGGGAAAAGCGAGGTGAAAGGCTATGAGCTGCTTTTCAAAGGCTCACAAACAGGCTCTTATGCAACCATAGAGCCAAAGATAAATAGCGTTGTACCTGTGTTGGTATGGCAGATAACAAAGGCTGACGAGAAAAATCTTGACCGCTATGAAGGCTATCCAACCTTTTACTATAAGAGAAATCTTAAGGTAACAGTTGAAGGCGAAGAGCTTACAGCTATGGTTTACATTATGGACGAAAAACGAAAACTCGGTGTACCGTCAAATAGATATTTTAGTGTGCTTGACAGTGCCTATTGGAAATTTGGATTTGATTACGGTATTCTTGAAAAGGCTTATGATAAAAGTATGGAGGCAGTTTATGGGAATGATAAATAGTAAGTCCTTAGAAAAGCTAAGGAAAAAGTACCCTGTTGGTAAAGTAGTTGAATTGGTAAAAATGGATGATATTCAGGCACCGCCTGTTGGCACAAAAGGTGTGGTTGAGTTTATTGATGACATTGGTACAATCCACATTAAATGGGAAAATGGCTCAAGTTTGGGTGTGGTGTATGGTGTGGATATATGCAGGATAATTGAATAAAAAATTGTAAGAGCTTCTTCGGAGGCTCTTTTTGATTGCCATAAAGCTTGAAGGGAGGTGGTTCTATGGCAACAAGGGGCAGAAAGCCCAAGCCTACGGCTTTAAAGCTGCTTGAGGGGAATCCGGGCAACAGACCTTTGAATAC
>CABUWB010000299.1 GCA_902495025.1 uncultured Eubacteriales bacterium | reverse complement strand
CGCCGCCCATATCGTATCTCTGCCAGTTTCTTGCTCTTGCCGAGCCCTCGCCCCAGTATTCCTTCATATAATTACCATTTACGATAACCTTATTTGTAGGGCTTTCCTCAAAGCGTGAGAAATATCTGCCAAGCATACAGAAATCACAGCCCATAGCAAGTGCCAGTGTAATGTGGTAGTCGTGTACAATACCACCGTCAGAGCAGATAGGAATATAAACGCCTGTTTCCTTAAAGTATTCGTCCCTGGCCTTGGCAACCTCAATAACAGCGGTAGCCTGACCACGACCGATACCCTTGGTTTCTCTTGTGATACAGATAGAGCCGCCGCCGATACCGATTTTAATAAAGTCAGCACCTGCCTCTGCAAGGAAACGGAAACCCTCTCTGTCAACAACATTACCTGCGCCAACCTTTACGCTGTCGCCGTAATGCTCTCTAATCCAGCCGATTGTGATTTTCTGCCACTCTGTAAATCCCTCTGATGAGTCAATACAGAGCAGGTCTGCACCTGCCTCAACAAGAGCAGGAACTCTGTCGGCATAATCTCTTGTATTGATACCTGCACCAACAATATATCTCTTATGTGCGTCAAGCAGCTCGATAGGATTTTCCTTATGGCTGTCGTAGTCCTTTCTGAAAACAAAAGCCTTTAAACGCATATCGTCATCAACAATAGGCAAAGCGTTGAGCTTATTGTCCCAGATAATGTTGTTTGCCTCTTTAAGGCTTGTGCCCTCCTTGGCATAGATAACATTTTCAATAGGCGTCATAAACTCGGATACCTTTGTTGCCTTATCCATACGGCTTACACGATAATCTCTGCTTGTAACTATACCGACAAGCTTGCCCTCGGGTGTGCCGTTATCGGTTACAGCTACGGTTGAATGACCTGTTTTCTCCTTTAAATCAAGAATATCCTGGAGAGTATCCTCAGGCTTAATGTTAGAGTCGCTTACAACAAAGCCGGCCTTATAGCTCTTAACCCTCTTGACCATAGCAGCCTGCTGCTCAACAGTCTGTGAGCCGTAAATAAAGGAGATACCGCCCTCCTTGGCAAGTGCAACAGCCATATTGTCATCACTTACGGACTGCATGATAGCAGATACAAGAGGAATGTTCATCTTAACAGGGCATTCCTCCTCGCCCTTTCTGTACTTAACCACAGGTGTAACAAGGCTTGCATTTGCAGGTGTACACTGTGATGATGAATAACCCGGTACTAAAAGATACTCACTAAATGTATGTGAAGGTTCGTCAAAATAAAATGCCATTTTTCTATACTCCTTATCCTAAGTTTTAAATATAATCATCGCATAAAATTGTTATATTGTCAAGATTAATTTATTACTTCATGGAGTCAACAGAGCCGAGAACGTTCTTAATCTTAAATTCAACAAGCTCCTGAATCATATCCCTTGCAACACCGAGGTAGCCTCTTGGGTCAAATGCCTCAGGCTTTTCAACAAAGGACTTTCTGATACCTGCTGTCATAGCAAGTCTTATATCTGTATCCATATTTATTTTACAAACAGCCATGCCGCTTGCCTTTCTGAGCATGTCAACAGGGATACCGCTTGCACCCTTCAGCTCGCCGCCGTACTTATTGCAAAGCTCAATTACAGCAGGGTCAACAGATGATGCACCGTGAAGAACGATAGGATACTGCTTAAAGCCTGCGTCGTCAAGCTTGCTTGTAATAACCTCAAGTCTGTCAAAGTCAAGCTTAGCCTCACCCTTGAACTTATATGCGCCGTGGCTTGTACCAATAGCAATAGCAAGTGAGTCAACACCTGTTCTTGTAACAAAGTCAACAGCCTGGTCAGGGTCGGTATATGTAGCGTTTGCAGCAGATACATTAACCTCGTCCTCAACACCTGCAAGCTTGCCAAGCTCTGCCTCAACAACTACGCCATGAGCGTGAGCATACTCAACAACCTCTTTTGTCTTTGCAACATTCTCCTCATATTCAAAATGTGAACCGTCAAACATAACTGATGTAAAACCGTTTTCAACACAGAGCTTAACAGTTTCAAGGTCAGGACCATGGTCAAGGTGGAGAGCCACGTCAATACCTGTTTCATCAACAGCAGCCTGTACCATACCTAAAAGGTACTTAGGACCAGCATACTTAAGCGCACTTCTTGAAACCTGAAGAATACATGCCGAATTAAGTGCGGCAGCACCCCTTGTTACACCCTGAATAATCTCCATATTATTGATGTTAAATGCACCAATTGCATACTTACCCTCGTAAGCCTTTTTAAACATTTCAGTACTTGTTACCAATGCCATATTAAATTCCTCCTTTAATAAAATAATTTAATTAGGTTTATTATACATCAATTTTTATGTTTTTACAATAGAGGAAAAAGTAAAATTATGTTTTTTTAGACTATTACTTTTTTCAAGAGTTATAAGTAACAAAATTTTATGTGGATAATAGTATATAGTACACAATAACGGCATTTGTCAAGTTTAAAATTTGCAAAATGGTAAGTTTTTCTTGGCATAAACACTTGAAAACTACGCATTATTATAGTATAATCATATCAAGTAAAGATTTTCCCGGGAATGTACGCGAACCCATTATTTTGAACCTACATTTTTGATAAGGGACTCCTATATGCGAAGCAGATGTCAGGCCTCAAGCTAATTCCCTTTGGGCGGAGGAAGACTGATTGTTAGCTGCGGTAACCCACCTAGCGTTGCTAGGTGTCAAAATCTGGGAACGGCATTTCGGGGCTTCTTTAAACAGTTAAGACCCTGCATTTTTGCAGGGTCTTTTTCTGTGCGGAAAAATATTGCAATTTTCATTTTTACAATTAAAAATATGATTTTAAATTATTGTTTATGGGGTAGCATTAACAACCCAACATTCAAATCAATAACGTATGGATTTACCGTAGGGGCGGCAACCTGCCGCCCGTTAGCAATGAT
>CABUWB010000298.1 GCA_902495025.1 uncultured Eubacteriales bacterium | reverse complement strand
TACTGAAAGAAAGGCTGTCTGTAAAGCAGTATGTGTGTATAGGCATTATTCTGCTTGGCAGTGTGGTAATAGTAATAGGGCAGAATGTCTGAAGGCTTTTAAGGCTGTATAAGTGAATTGAGGAGAGAAGAAAATGCACGACTGTTTTTGTACCAAAAAATTCAAATCCCTTTTGTTTGCAGGCTCATTTACACTGGCGATACAATATCTGCTTATGCTTTCGGACACCATTATCATAGGCAATATTTTAGGTGAAACGGAGCTGTCGGCAGTTAATATTATTAACCCTGTTTATTCCGTTGCCGTTTTTGCCGCAGCGCTTAACAGTATAGGCACGTCTGTTTTTTACTCCTACGAAATGGGCAGGTTTAATAAAGACAAGGCAAACAGCTTATTCGGGCAGGGCGTTATTATTGACCTTGCCGCAGGTATAATTATGTTTATTGCAGGTCTGCTCGGTAGAGATTTATACTTTGATTTTATGAATTTGTCCGACAATATAAAACACCTTGCAGGCGACTACTACTTTTATTATCAGTTTGTAATTATGCTTTTTCCTGTATATACACTGCTGCTTGATATGGTGTATACCGACGGCGACGGCTTGATATGCGATATTGCAAATTTTGTGCAGATGTGTGTAAATATTGCTGCATCTATACTGCTTTGCCGTAAAATAGGCATTGGCGGCGCAGGGCTTGGCACGCTGATAGGCACAATTCTCGGTATGGGTGTGCTGCTTATACATTTTTTCAGAAAAAAGAATTCGCTGAAATTTGTATGGCATATAAATATTGCCGATGTTTTAAAGGTGGTAAAATGCGGCATGACAGACTCGGGCATTTATTTATTCTGGGCTCTGACCTCCTTTGCTGCAACAAAGTTTACCATTAAGCATTTTGGCGAGTATTATCTGCCCGTACTGCTGGTGGTTATAAATATTATTGAAATGACTATTATATTTGACGGAATAGGTCAGGCAGTTACGCCTATTGTAAATGTGTACAGGGGCGAGGAAAACTATGTCGGCATAAAAAGGGTCATGAAGGCTGCACTTAAAGCCGCTTTGGCAGAGGGCGTTATTATGTCGGTGCTGCTGTTTCTGCTTGGGGGCAGTATCGCCGAAATGTTTGGCATATCGGATACTGCCCTTATTAAGGTCAGCAAAACGGCAATCCGCCTTGTATGTCCGTTCTTCTTCTGCTCGGCAGTGCTTTTTTTGCAGACCACGTATTACCTTATTATTGAAAAGGAAATTCTTGCAACAGTCATTACAGGTATAAAGGACTGGCTGCTGCTCACTGTTTTTATGCTTATATTTGGCTGCCTTTTCGGTATTAACGGAGTATGGGCAGGCTTTGGCATTACACCGCTTGCCGCCTTTGGCGTAAGCACGCTTATTGTTATAATGCGCTATGGAAAGGATAAATTTCCTTTGTTGCTTGACAGCACCTCAAAGGAGGTTTACATTTACGATGCCTATCTTAATAAGGAAAATATCATAAACCTCAGAAATGAGGTTGAAAAGCTGCTTTTGGAAAAGCAGATAAGCCAGCAGACAATTCACCGCATTATGCTTGTTATTGAGGAGCTTTGTATGCTGACCTGTGAAAAAAACGAGGGTAAAAAAATACTTGCCGAATGTAGTATTATGATTGATAAGGACGTTCAGATAATTATGCGTGATGACGGCATAATTTACGACCCTACGGATTGCGACGGACCCATATCCTCACTGCGCAGCTATATGGTATCAAGCCTTATGATAAATCAGCCAAAAAAATTCAACCTGGTTACTACGGGCTATAACCGCAATATGTTCAGGTTTGATAAATAAAATATACACAGGTACTAAGTAAAGGAGATGTTAAAATGGATATTGAAAAAATGGTTAATAACGAGGAGCTTACTTTAAAGCTGTCGGGTATGCTTGATACGGCTACCTCACCCGATTTGGAAACGCTGCTTGACAGCTCTGTATCAGAGGATATAAAAACACTTGTCTTTGATATGAATGAGCTGGAGTATATTTCCTCTGCGGGTCTGCGTGTTATACTGAAGGCACAGAAGATAATGAACGGACAGGGCAGCATGAAGCTGACAGGCGTAAAGGGTACTGTGCTTGAGGTGTTTAATATGACAGGCTTTGCCGATATTTTGACTATCGAGTAAGCTGTTTTTGGAGGTTATAAATGCAGGTATTAAAATTACTTATTACATCGGCTTTGTGTATTATATTTGCAGCAGGTCTGGTTATGCTGGATAAAAAAACCTCCTTTGGAAAGCTGAACTATGCTCTAAAACAGATTTTTATAGGCGTTCTGTTTGGCGGTGTTTCCGTCCTTGCGTCTGATTACAGTGTCGATTTGAACGGCGCACTGATGAATGTAAGGGACGCAGTTTCTTTAAGCGCAGGGCTTATATTTGGCGGTACTGCAGGTATAGTGGCAGGTGTTATAGGCGGTGTTTACCGCTGGTTTAATTTTATATGGGACGTGGGTGAATATACACGTGTTGCCGCTTCTGTAACCACGCTGCTTTCGGGCTTTTTGGCTGCTGCAATCAGAAAAATAATGTTTGATGATAAACCTCCCCACTGGCTCTACGGATTTTCCATAGGCGCTGTTTATGAGGTTTTTCACATGCTTATGATTTTTTTCACCAATATAGACGATACGGTTTATGCCTTTGGCTTTATTCAGAAATGTGCACTGACCATGATACTTGCAAACGGTATTACCTTGATGGTTACAATATTGGTTGTTGCAAAACTGAATAAGAAAGATATATATTTAAAAAGGTATCAGCGGCCTATTGCGGAAACCTTTCAGGCATGGCTGCTTGTATGTGTCGTTATAGCCTTTGCTGCAACGGGTGTTTTAACCTATAAGCTGCAGACCAGTATGTCCTATGATGAGGTGGAAAGCCTTTTAAAGGTCAATATTGAGGATGTCTG
>CABUWB010000297.1 GCA_902495025.1 uncultured Eubacteriales bacterium | reverse complement strand
TATTTCTACCGCATAGTCCTCATCACAGCCTGCTTTGTCTACCTCCAGCTCAACACCAAAGTAACGTTCTCCCTCGCCATGAAATTCGGGGTCGGGCTTATAGCTGTAATCGTGAATTTTCCTGTGATGCACTTCTCGCTGATAGCAGCTGCGGCAGTATGGGTATTCGTCATACTCGTCAAGATAAAAAGCGTCCTCAGTAGCAATGATTGCCTCACAACTCTCGCAGTAGGTGTAATGGTCGTCAAAACACTCATTACAGATAGTGTGGTGTGAGTCAATATGTGCATAATCCTCACGCACCCTGTAACCGCAATGCTCGCATATCACCGTAAATTCATCAAGGCAGTCAATACAATAATGCTCGCCCTCAAAAGAGTATGCCTCGTCAGCCGACAGTTCCGCACCACATTCGTAGCAGATAAAAGTTGTTTCCATATTATTAGTCATTTTTTGTCCTCCATAAAAATAAAAGGGGAAATCTATAAAGAAATCCCCTAAAAACGTTATTTGCCTGTTTTGTCCTCCAGCAGTATATTTTCCTGTTCAAGCAGCTTGTCCGCAAATGTCATAAGCACAGATGCGACTGTCACAAGCAATATACCTGCCAGCTTTTCCTTGTAATCTCTTATATCATTTCGTCTGCCTCCCATCATTAACCATTACGTACAATTATGCACAAATACATCTTATGCATCTGATTGCAACAGCTATAAATATTTTCCTTAGCAAATCAAGCAATAATTTACGCATTTAAAACCTCCTTGTAAAATAATGTATAGCAAAGTAGCTGTCAATAAGCCTCTGTGCTATCAGATTAATAATATATATGTCAATATCATTAATTTACCTTTATTTGTCAATATTGGTTTTAATTACGCAACAAGCAATTAATAATACAATGGGAGGTAAAGCTATGTTAAATGAATATCCCGATATTTTAAAGCCCCAAGACCTTACTGAAATCCTGGGGCTATCGAAAAATACGGTATACACTATGCTTAATAACAACGTTATTCCCGCTTATAGAATAGGCGGAGGCAAAATCTGGAGAATCAACAAGTCGGACCTGATTGAATATCTTCATTCAGGTCGGGACTATTGGTAAATTTATGTTTTGGCTTTAGTTCTGCCCGGATATATCCCCGGCAGAATTAAAGCTCTTTTATACCGCCAAATGTTCAATAAATTTATTATAATGCTCATCATAGTCCAGCATATCCCTTACTCCGGCTCTTATCAGACAGCCATCATTATTTTTAAGAGTGATAGGATTAATTCCCATTTCATCAAAACATTCAAGCAGCTTACACTGCTGCTTTTTAGATAAAGCAAAGTGCTGTTGGGTAAGCAGCATAGCTTTATTCATATTTTTACATTCACTTGTCTTTATCAGTAAAAATAGCAATTTTTCTTTAATTTTTTCTCCGTAGCAGCTTTGCTTTATAAGGTTAACCGCTGTGCCATAGCTGCAATACACCCCACGGGGAAAGAGTTTATAAATATAAGGCTTTATAAGCTCCTTTGAATTACTGCATAGATATTTTAGAAAATCGTAATTATTTATAAGCCTGCCAAATCCAGAAGCGAGCTTTAGCAGCTTTCTGCGCTGCAGTGAAACCTCAAACCTCAACAGACCTGCAGAACTGTCAAAATCCTTGCAGAACCTATCATATCCCCTTTCCTTAATCTGAAAAATTTTGTCATATACAGTGATTGTTACATTTCCGTTTCCCGCACGAAATGAATGCTTGTTTTTTTCAGCGGAATCCGAACCACTAAATACTTCCCTCATATATTTACCGGGTAAGTATGTCTTGTTTATAAGCCGCATAAGCTCTGCCGTTTCCATTGAACTTTTCAGCCCGACATTTACACACAGGTCAACTCTGTGCAATGTCATTTTCTCAAAGGCAAGCTCGGCATCAATATCCGTAAGCAGCTCATTTAAAGTTTTAATATCATTATCATAGCTTTCCTCACTATATTCATATATGCCTGCAGCATCATCCATGCCATTAATATAGCGTAAATTTACCTTTATGCTTATAAAGGGTCTGTATCCCTCATAGGAATATAAAAAGATGGCAATACCATTTTCAAACAGACAGCCTGTATAAAATACATTGTCCTTATTATAGGACTTAACACTTTTATTCCCTTCTGACAGTTCATACACTCTTGCCTTTATTCGTCTATAAACCTCATAATCAAGCTCCCTTGTTAATTCAAAAGTATGTATTGAAAATCCCTCTTTAGTTATCATGTTAATTTCTCCTTATCTTTATTAATTAGTCTTATTTTTAATAATTATTTATTAGTTTGTATAACAATAAATTAATATTATAAAATATTAAATACTAAATACAATTAATAACTAATATATTAAATTATGTATTAATATAGATAAATATAAAGAATTATCGTTATATACAAATATAAGAGTATATAAAAAGGGAAATATGGTTTTATATAAATAAACAGGCTGTTGAAAATAATAATGCTGTGTGTTATATTAGCCTTAGATACAATATTTACAGCATTATTGAGGAGGAATACTATGACTGATACTCCATTAAACACCGAAAAAGATTATATACCTTCACCAGAACGGTACCGCAACGCTCTGTTCAGTATATTTTATGGGTATACACCTGAGCAAGTGCTTAAACACATAACAGAAAATATCGACCCACGATATGAAGATTACATAAATAGCGCAAGAAAGAATCTCCCGCTAATCCGAGGAAAGTGTATTTATAAATTTATTCAATTCGTTACAGAAACTCTTGCTGTATACAATAATATGTATAGAGGAGATTTATCTTTTCAATATACAACATACAACAGCAATCGCACATGGTCTTTTAGTATAGATGATAATTTCATTCTAGATATTATTCTCCCTGATGTACTATGTGCCGTTTTTATGAATTATCTTAACGACATCAGGAGATAT
>CABUWB010000296.1 GCA_902495025.1 uncultured Eubacteriales bacterium | reverse complement strand
TAAAGAAACAGGCAAAGGGTTGTCTACTAACGATTTTACTACGGAAGAAAAAGAGAAGTTGGCTGGACTATCTAATTACGATGACAGTGCTATACAAAATATAATTCAGCAAAATGCAAACAATATTACTGAGTTAAAGGGCGATATAGATGAGATATATTGCCAAACAAACTATATTGATAGAATTAATGATTTTGGTTATACAAACGATTCATCTTTTTCTAAATACGTTACTGTACTGAATACTCGTTTTTGCGGTTTCGCTGCCACATTTGACGGATATGTCAATAAATTATATTTAAAAGCGGTTGCAGGATTTAAGTATAAGATTATCATTGCTTCCATAAATAATGATATTGCGGAATTTATTGATAGTTTTGATTTGACTTGCGATGGCAAAACAGAATACGTTAATGGGGTAGATTTTGTTTATGATAAAAAAATCTTAAAAGGCTCATATATTGGTATTTATTACAAAGAAAATTCTGGAATGATTTATTATGTAGATACAACAACAGACAATGGTGCGTGGAGAGTTACTGGACAGCTAAGTGCTGATAATAATCAACTAGAGATAGTTTATAATACAACAATGGACTATGCTATTGGCTATACATTAACAACAAATTATATAGACGATACTAAAAAGTTGCTTGGGATAAAATCGTCTTTTAAAGTTGTTGATAAAAACGGCAATGGAGATTTTACTACAATTTCATCTGCCGTAGAAAACGCAACTGACGGAGATGTTATTATTATTATGCCAGGCAAATATGAGGAATATATCGATTGCGGGAAAAAGTCAATAAATCTAATAGGAATTAATAAAAATGATACAATATTATGGAATGATTTAGGAGATTATTCATACCCTCCATTGTGGATTTGTCAGGGCTTGGTAAAAAACATTACGATAAAATCTTTAAAAAATTCAGAAAAAGATTATAGTAGTATATCTAATCATAGTTATTGTATTCATATTGACAGAAACTATTCAGATGTCGTGTCTAATAGAACACTTATCATTGATAACTGCGACTTAGTTTCTGATTGGCGAATGTGCATAGGTTGCGGAACGAAAGAAAATAGTAAATTAATCATTAATAATTGTAATCTTACTAATACAGAAAAATCGTCAGAGTATCCAGTGCTTGTGCATAATACATATGGCACATCTAAAAGTTACATTGAAATGAAAAATAATATATTTCGTGCATTAGGAAATGCGAACAAAGTGATGTCAATAAGTTTAGTGGCGGATACAGCCACTAATAATATTATTAAGATTTCGGCTTGGCACAATATTCTCTACGCACTTAGCACAGAAACGAAAATTGTATATAATTCCGATATTATTGAGATTGATAAATCAAACTTCGGAAACAACTCAACCGAATTAAATTATAACTAAATAAGACTTTAACTCATTGATTAGCTTTTTGGGGGGGGGTTAAATTGGGCTGATATTAATTGCTGCTTGTTGAAAAGCAGCAAAATCAACAAGAAAAACTATATTTCGTGTGTCAGGGCAGGTATTACTTGCCCTTTTTTAATACAAACAAAGGAGGTTATCACTTGAAAAAGGAACAGCTGACACAGCTCGGCATTGCAGAGGACATAGCCGACAAGGTAATTGCTCTGTACAATGACGAGGTAAAAGAGCTTGTGCCAAAGGCGAGGCTTGACGAGGTCAATACGCAGCTTGGGCAGGCAAAAGCAACTATTGAGGACAGGGACAAACAGCTTGGGGAGCTTAAAAAGTCCGCAGGCGACAATGAGGAGCTGAAAACCAAAATCAGCACCCTGCAGGAGGAAAATAAAAAGCAGAAAGAAACCTATGAGGCGCAGATTAACACAATCCGCATCGACAATGCCGTTGAGGCGGCACTTACTAAGGCAGGTGCGAAAAATACCAAAGCCGCAAGAGCACTGCTCAATATGGAAAATATAAGCCTTGATGAGAAAGGCGAGGCTGTCGGACTTGGTGAACAATTTGAAGCGCTTATATCTGGTGAGGACACAGGCTTTTTATTTAATTCGGCAGGTGTGCAGGGGTATGTACCCGGTGCAGGCAATGACGGCCCTGCAGTTGATACAAGCAAGATGAACTATGAACAGCTTTGCGCCTATATGGAAAACAATCCGGGTGCAGAGGTTTAAGGGGGCAGTATTATGAAAAGGTGTCCAAAATGCGCAAAGCAGTACAGGGGACTTGAAAATTACTGCACAAAATGCGGCATCCAGCTTGAAACAGAACGCAATATGTGTTCGGAAAACAAAATGACTTTATGCAGCTACAGTATGCTTGCAGATGATGATACATATTGCCCCTACTGCGGTGCATTAACAACCTATGCAAAGGAAAAATACAATATTAAGGAGTGATTTTAATGGCAAAATTTAATGCAAAAACTTTTAATCCACAGGCTTTTGGTGCTTATGTGGAAAGATTACCACAGCTCAAAAAGAATGAGCTTGTAAAGAGCAGGGCTTTAAAGGGCAACAGCGAGATTAAAAACGCTTTTTCCTCACAGACGGGTACAGCTTATGCAGTGCTGCCTATGTATGGTCTGCTTGACGGTGATGTGCTTAATTATGACGGCACAACGGATATTACGGCAACCTCAACTACTACCTATGAGCGTGGCGTTGTAGTTGTGGGACGTGCGCAGGCTTGGCTTGAAAGCGACTTTGCGGAGGATATTACAGGCGGCATAGGCTTTATGGACAATGTTGCCGCACAGGTTGCGGAGTATTTTGACGGTGTAGACCAGAATACAATACTTGCAATCCTCGAAGGTATTTTCAATATGACGGGTGCCGCAAACAAGGTGTTTGTTGACAGTCATACTCACGATATTACCGCAGTGGGTGACGGTAAGGTTGCTGCTGATAGCCTTAACAGTGCAATACAGAAGGCAGGCGGCGACAACAAGAGCAAGTTTAAGATTGCGATTATGCACTCTGCTGTTGCAAC
>CABUWB010000295.1 GCA_902495025.1 uncultured Eubacteriales bacterium | reverse complement strand
TCTATAAGGTCAATGACCTCATGCATTTTTTCTTTAGATGCCGCCGTATTGATAACAACACGCATTTCGGCACTGTGCGGCAAGCCTTTAATGTACCACCCCAGATGTTTGCGCATTTCACAAACGCCAATATGCTCGCCCTTAAAATCGACAAGCATATCAAGGTGGCGCCTTGCCATTTCAAGCCTTTCATGAAAATCAGGCTCGGGCAACAGCTCTCCGCTTTCAAGATAAGCGCATACCCTTTTAAATATCCATGGGTTGCCCTCTGCCGCCCTGCCAATCATTATGGCATCACAGGCAGTATAATCAAGCATTGCCTTTGCGCTCTCGGGTGATGTTATATCACCGTTGCCTATTACGGGTATATCCACAAGGCTTTTTACCTCTTTTATAATATCCCAGTCTGCCTTGCCGCTGTAATACTGTTCTCTTGTTCTGCCATGAATGGTAATTGCTGCCGCACCGTTTTCTGCCGCTTTAACAGCAGCCTTTAAACAGGTATTTTTCACACCGTCAAAGCTCTTGCGCATCTTAACGGTAACAGGCTTTGATGTGCTTTGGCTTACCGCTTTTACAATTTCACCTATTAAATCAGGATTTTGCAAAAGTGCCGAGCCTTCACCGTTTTTGACTATTTTGGGTGCGGGACAGCCCATATTTATATCAAGTATGGAAATATCCTTATTTTCATCAAGCCTTTCCGCCATTTTACCCATTATTACAGGGTCAGAGCCGAAAAGCTGGACGGCAGCGGGCATTTCCAGAGGGTCAATCTCGAGCAGCTTTTGTGTGTTGCGGTTATTGTGCATAATTCCTTTGGCACTTACCATTTCGGAATAAACAAGACCGCAGCCCATTTCTCTGCAAAGCACTCTGAAAACCTTGTCCGTTACACCTGCCATAGGCGCAAGAAAAACATTATTTTCAAGCGTAATATTACCTATTTTCATTTTACTTAATTACAATGCCCTTTGCACCGAGCTTTGTAACCTTGTACCAAAGAGTTAAAGCATTGAAAAACTTTTTCTTATTCTTCTTAACCTTTTCAATCTCATACTGTGCCGCAATATCATCAAAGTCCATATCCTTTTCATCGGAACGGATTTCAATAAACACATTGCCGTTTTCATAAAAGCCGACAGATACAACTGCCCTTGCCTTTTCTGCTGTTGTTGCTACAATAACCTTTGCCTCTTTTTTTACATCGGGTGGCAGTGCAGAAAAGTCCTCATCATTAAAATAGCACTTGTGGTTATAAAAAGATGCTGCACATAAAACTTTCTTTTCCATTTAAAATCTCCTTATTTTATATATAATTATCATTTTCAAGCCTGAGTGAAACCTCGCCCGAGGTAACGGTAAACTCCTTGCCGTCCTCACCCAGTATAATAAGACCGCCGTTTTCATCAACACCCTTTGCGGTGCCTGTACGTGAGCGGGTTTTATATATAGCCTTTACCGCCTTACCCAGATTGATACATTTTTTGTTGTAATCATCCATAAAGACAGTAAAGCCGTATTCACAAAATTTATCATAGTATGCAAATATTTTGTCGGCACAGGCTTTTATAACACTGCTGCGGCTTATGCTGTGTCCAAGCGCAATGGCAAGCGAGGTTGCCTTGTCTTTAAGTTCACCTTCAAAAACAGTCTGGTTTACATTAATGCCTATACCTACAACAACGTAATTGATATGGTCAATTTCTGCACTCATTTCAGTAAGTGTGCCCGACAGCTTTCTGCCGTTTAAGATAAGGTCATTAGGCCACTTTATGCCAATTTCAAGACCTGTGAGCTCATTAAGTGCCTCTGCAAGTGCAAGCCCTGCAACAAGCGTAAGCTGAGGTGCTTCAACAGGTGTTATATCGGGCTTGAAAAGGTAGCTCATACATACGTTTTCGCCCTTGTCCTCCCAAGCTCTGCCAAGCCTTCCCCTGCCTGCCGTTTGTATTCCGCAGGCAATAAGCATCTTGTCCTCAAAGGGCTTTTGTGCAATACGCTTTGCCTCAAGGTTGGTAGAATCAACCTCTGACAGAAAAACACAGTTATCAAGCCCTATTTCATAGGCATTAAGAGTTGAGTCTGAATTAATAAGTCTGTAACCCTTGTTCGAAACCGACTCAATTTCATAGCCCTCTTCTTTCAGCTTTGCTATATTCTTCCATACAGCCGCCCTTGAAATATTAAGCCTTTCGCCTATTTCCTCACCTGAGATAAAATCCTCACTCTGCTTTAAAAGCTCAAGTATTTTATAGCGCATATAACCATACTCCCACAGGACGTATAAGCCGTCCCAAAACATTCTCTGTTATATTTTACAACAAATTTGCAGATATTGCAATTATTTATTGCAATTAACAAAATAAGTTTAAAATTCCTTATTCAAAATTTCTATTAAATCCAGCTTTAAAGCAGGTATATCTTCATTCAAAGTGTTCCAAACAATATTCAAATCAACACTTTCATAATCATGCGCATGCAGATTTCTCATAGCTCTTATAGCATGCCAGGGGATATTATTATATTTTTCAATAAATTCATCAGATAGTCTGTTTACAAGTTCACCAATTTGAATAATACACATATTACAAGAATACTGAAAAGCTTTATCTTCGCAATATTTATTATAATTATTATCAAATCTTTCCATAAAGGTACTAATATCCTGACAATAATCTATCATTTTCTGTATTACTTTCTTGTTGTTTATCATATATCAACACCCCCTCACTGAATATATGTCCCAAAAATTCCTTATCGGATATTTCGGTGGTAACAACATCCACATGACAACCAAATTTCTTTTCCAGCTCCTGTACAAACGAAAAATATTGAATTAAACTTCTAAGCTCACCTTTTTCAATATATAAATCAATATCACTTTTTTCGTTAGCCTCGCCCCTTGCATACGAGCCAAAAAGGCTTACTTTGTTTATACCGTATGCTTTTGCCAGCGGTTCAACAATTTTTTTTATATCCTTAACTGAATACATTACATCAG
>CABUWB010000294.1 GCA_902495025.1 uncultured Eubacteriales bacterium | reverse complement strand
TTTTTGAGGAAAAAATGGGCAAAACGGTTACTAACCTTGATAACGAGCTTAAAACAATTCGTGCAGGCAGGGCTAACCCCCATGTGCTTGATAAAATTACAGCAGAGTGCTACGGTATGGAAATGCCCGTAAACCAGCTTGCAAACATCTCTACACCAGAGGCAAGGGTTATTGTTATTTCTCCTTATGACGCATCTACTCTTAAGGGTATTGAAAAGGCAATCAACGCATCTGACCTCGGCATTAACCCATCAAACGACGGTAAGGTTATCCGCCTTGTATTCCCAGAGCTTACGGAGGAAAGACGTAAGGCGCTTACTAAGGACGTTAAAAAGAAGGGTGAGGAGTCCAAGGTTGCTGTAAGAAATGTAAGACGTGATGCAATCGACTCTGTTAAAAAGCTTGAAAAGAACGGAGAAATTACAGAGGACGAGCTTAAAAAGCTGGAGGAGGAAATTCAGAAGATGACAGATAAGGCTGTCGGCGAAATTGACAAGATTGTTGAGCTTAAAAACAAGGATATTATGTCTATCTAAGTAAACACTGATTAATTCAGGGGCAAAAATTAATTTAGCCGGTAGGCGGCAAAAAAAACAGTGGATGCTGTCGTTTTTTTCAAGAAAAAACTACAGATTTACTTTGTTTATAGTTTTTGCGTAGAAAAAAATGACTCGGAACGCCAGTTTTTTTGCAAATTTATTTTTGGCTTCATTAAATTAGTGTTTACTAATCTTGAATTAAAATACTACTGCGAGCAGGTATAACCGCCTGCTCGTTTGTATATGGAGGAATTATGGCTAGAGAGATACCAAAGCATATTGCTATTATTATGGACGGCAACGGACGCTGGGCTAAAAAAAGGCTGCTCCCGAGGGTGCTTGGACACAGGCGTGGTGCAGAGGCGCTTGACCGCCTTTTAAAGGACGCCGACGGTATGGGTATTGAACATATAACAGTTTATGCCTTTTCTACCGAAAACTGGAAAAGAGCCGAGGAAGAGGTTACAGGTCTTATGAACCTCATGCGTGAGTACATACAGGACTATATTGACGATAACGATACAAGCCGCCTTAAAATTGACTCCATAGGCGACCTTTCGGTGCTTGATGAGGATATACAGCTCAATATCAAAAAGCTGAAGGAAATTTCAAAGGATAAGCCGGGTATTAATCTGCACATAGCAATTAACTACGGCGGCAGGGACGAAATTAAGCGTGCCTTTGCAGCTATGGCGCAAAAGGTTAAAGCAGGTGAGCTGTCCCCAGAGGATATAAGCGAGGACTTAATTTCATCTTACCTTGACTCTGACGGCGTACCCGACCCCGAGCTTATTATAAGGACAAGCGGCGAGTACAGGCTGAGCAATTTCCTGCCATGGCAGAGTGCTTACTCCGAGTTCTGGTTTACCGACAAGCTCTGGCCTGACTTTACTATTGATGATTTAAAGGACGCTATTGCAGCCTATCAGAACAGGGACAGGCGCTTTGGCGGCAGAAATGAGGGTAAAAAATAATGTTGGTTAGAATTATATCAGCGGTTGTGGCAATTCCTATTTTATTATTTTTTATTATTGTGGGCGGTCTGCCCCTTAGGTGCGCTGTGCTTGTGCTTTCCTTAATTGGTATGGGTGAGCTTTATAAGGCTGTTTCGGGTAAAATTAAGCTTGTACATTTTGTGGGCTTTGCATTGGAGATAGTTTATGCCTATTGTATGTATAAGTTTGAGATTAACGCATACTTCAAAGCGGGTTTGAATTATTTTTATATAATGTTTTTTGCCATTATTACAGCAATGCTGCTTATTTTGATTATACTTGTTTTTGCACATAAAACAAATACCATTATTGACGGTGCAATAACAATATTTGGCTTTTTCTATGTAGGATTACTGTTAAGCCTTATTTGTGAAATTAGGGAGAGCTTTTTTTATTACTCATGGCTGCCTTTTATTTATGCTTTTGGCTCTGATACAGGTGCATATTTTATCGGCTCAAAATTCGGCAAGCATAAGCTGACGCCTGAATTAAGCCCCAAAAAATCGGTTGAGGGTGCAATAGGCGGTGTTGTAACAGCGGTATTGCTTACAGGTATATATTTCTATTTCTGCACTAAATTTTATAGTGATATTACCGTAAATATGATAATTTATTATATGATAGTTGCTGTTGTGGGTGCGGCTCTTTCACAGGTTGGCGACCTTGCGGCATCAAGCATTAAGCGCTTTGCAGGCATTAAGGACTATGGCAAAATTATGCCCGGACATGGCGGTGTGCTGGATAGGTTTGATTCGGTGCTTGTTACTTTACCCGTAGTGTTTATTGCAATGTATTTTAGTCGTTTTGTTGTTTAAAGTGGAGAGGTGTTTATTTTGGCTGAAAATATATCAATTTTGGGCTCAACAGGCTCAATAGGTACACAGACACTAGAGGTTGTAAGGGAAATTGGCGGTATAAGTGTTGCCGCCATTTCCGCAAACTCCAATATAGATTTGCTTGAGGTTCAGGCTAAGGAATTTAAGCCTGAGCTTGTTTGCGTTATGGACGAAAATAAGGCTCTGGAGCTGAAAAAGCGTCTTTCGGGTTGTAAATGCGAGGTTGTAAGCGGTATGGACGGTCTTATTGCTGCCGCTACAATTTCATCAGCCGATACGGTTGTAAACTCCGTTGTCGGCAATATAGGTCTGCGCCCTACGGTTGCCGCAATTAAGGCGGGCAAAAACATAGCCCTTGCCAATAAGGAAACCCTTGTAACCTCGGGCGAGCTTGTTATGAAGCTTTTAAAGGAAAATAATGTTAAAATGTACCCTGTGGATAGTGAGCATTCCGCAATTTTCCAGTCCTTGCAGGGCAACTCAATGAATAAGATAGAAAATATATGGCTTACCGCCTCGGGTGGTCCATTCAGAGGTATGAGCGATTTAAGCGGTGTAACGCTTTCAGACGCCCTTAATCATCCAAACTGGTCAATGGGTAAAAAAATTACCATTGACTCTGCTACAATGATGAATAAGGG
>CABUWB010000293.1 GCA_902495025.1 uncultured Eubacteriales bacterium | reverse complement strand
CGGGCGGATAATATCCGCCCCTACAAGTTGATGTTCAATATGGTGCTTGGTTTATAAACATTAATTTACCCACCCATTAAAACAAATTAACCTGCGCCGGCATACCGTTTGCCGCCTTATCGGCATCACTCAAAAAATGACCGCCCGACGGAATCTGATTTGTACGGTAGCGTTTTTCAGCCTCCTCGGAGTTAAACTCCGCAACAGGCAGCATACGTGTAAGCGAGCTGTTTTTCTTTTTAAGGTTAAACACCTGCACACCCACCGTATTTTTGGTACTCTTTGGCGCAATAAGAGAGGTATTGAACAGCATAGCCTTGTCGGTATCTCTTATAAGCACCATATCCGTATCCTCGGGTGTAAAGTAGGCACCTATAAGCGGCGACTTATCCGAGTAGGCATTTATCAGCTTTTTACGGTTTACCTTGGTTGCATAGCTGCTCATTTCAACCTTTGCAATTTTGCCGTTTTCAAAGGCAAAGAGCATATAGCCGCTATAATCGTTTGTGGCAGCCATATATACGATATATTCATCGCTGTCCATATCCAGAATGTTATTAAGGTACTCGCCCATATTGCTTGCCTTGGTTTCGGGCAAATCGTAAGCCTTTACCTTATAGACATTCTGCTTGCTTGAAAACATAAGTATATCAGCCTTATTTGTAGTTTCAAGCTCCTGTATGATTTCGTCCTCCTCCTTGAGCTTCTGCTCGCCCGAGGAGCGCAGTGATACAAGGGTTATCTTTTTAAAGTAGTTGTGCTTGGTAAGGAAAAGCCTTATACCGTAATCCTCAATAAAATCATCGGTAGGTATTGCTGCCTCTTTTTCCTCCGCAAGCTGGATTATCTCGGTTTTTCTTGGTGCGCCGTACTTTTTGGCAACAGCGTTAAGCTCGTCAATTATAATTTCCTTAACAAGCTCCGGGTCCTTAAGCACCTCGGAAAGATGTGCCATATCCGCCTCAAGCTGCTCCATTTCGGCAATTCTGTTAAGCAGATATTCCTTATTCAAGTTGCGCAGCTTAATCTCCGCAATATACTCCGCCTGCAGCTCGTCAATGCCAAAGCCTTTCATAAGGTTAGGTATAACGTCAGCCTCCGCCTCGGTCTCCCTTATTATCTTAATTGCCTTGTCAATATCAAGTATAATTTCCTTAAGACCTGCAAGCAGGTGGTGCTTATCATACTTTTTATCAAAGTCATAAGCAGTCTGGCGCTTTACACACTCGGTGCGGAATTTAAGCCATTCCCCAATTATTCCCTTAACGCCGAGGGTCTGTGGCGCACCGTCAACAAGTATGTTAAAGTTGCAGGAGAACCTGTCCGACAGCGGAGTCATTTTATACAGCTTAGCCATCAGCTTGTCTGGGTCAGCCGTTCTTTTAATATCTATTGCAATTTTAAGACCATTAAGGTCGGTTTCGTTTCTTACGTCATTAATTTCCTTAAGCTTATTTTCCTTGACATTTTTAATTATTCTGTCAATTACAGCCTCAATTGTGGTGCTGTAAGGTATTTCGTAAATCTCAATAAGCGAATTTTTCTTGTCATAGCGGTACTTTGCCTTCATTCGGAAGCCGCCAGTACCCGTTTCGTAAATCTGCTCAATTTCGGCAGGGTCGTAAATAAGCTGTGCGCCTGTCGAAAAATCGGGCGCAAGCAGATACTTTTTAATATCGCAGTTTGGATTTTTAATGTAGGCAACAGTTGCCTTGCACACCTCTTTAAGGTTAAAGCTGCATATATTGCTTGACATACTTACCGCAATACCCTGGTTTGGCGATACAAGTATGTTTGGAAAGCTTGTGGGAAAGAGTACAGGCTCTTTCATTGTGCCGTCATAGTTATCGGTAAAGTCTACGGTGTCCTTGTCTATATTTTTAAACAGCTCATTACAGATACCGTCCAGCTTTACCTCGGTATATCTTGACGCTGCATAAGCCATATCCCTTGAATAGTGCTTGCCAAAGTTACCCTTGCTGTCAACGTAGGGCAGCAAAAGTGCGTCATGTCCCCTTGTAAGACGTACCATGGTTTCGTAAATGGTAGCATCGCCATGAGGATTTAATTTCATGGTCTGACCGACTACATTGGTTGACTTTGTCCTTGCGCCTGTCAGCAGTCCCATTTTATACATTGTATAAAGCAGCTTGCGGTGGGCAGGCTTAAAGCCGTCAATAGCAGGTATAGCTCTTGAAAGTATAACGCTCATTGCATAGGGCATATAGTTGACACGCAGTGTATCTACAATGCCCTGCTCCTGAAATTTATTTTCAATACCGGAGGCATGATGTCCCCCGTCATTTTTGCTTTTTCTTGCCATACTCTCACCCCCTTAGCTTAACTCCGTCAAATCTATATACTGGTGTCCGTTTTCCCTGATATAATCCTTACGTCCCTGCAGATTGTCGCCAAGCAGAATTTCAAACATATCCGCTGTTGCGGCTGCATTCTGCGGCATTACCTTAATAAGACGTCTGGTTTCGGGATTCATTGTGGTCTGCCACATCATTTCCGGCTCATTTTCACCAAGACCCTTTGAACGCTGTATGTGATATTTGCCGTTCAGCTTATCGGTAATATCCTGCTTTTCCTTTTCGGTATAGGCAAAGTAGGTATTTTTGCCCGAGGTTATCTCATAGAGCGGCGACTCGGCAATATACACAAAGCCCTTTTCAATAAGGGTTGGCACAAGGCGGTAAATCATGGTAAGCAGCAATGTACGTATCTGAAAGCCGTCCACATCGGCATCGGTACATATTATAATTTTGTTCCACCTTAAATTTTCAAGGTCAAAGGCATTAAGCGTGTTGTGCTTTGCCTTAATCTCAACACCGCAGCCAATAACCTTTAAAAGGTCGGTTATAATTTCGCTTTTAAAAATGGTTTCATAGCCCGATTTAAGGCAGTTGAGAATTTTTCCCCTAATAGGCATAATACCCTGGAACTCTGCGTCCCTGCCGAGCATACACGAGCCAAGTGCGGAATCACCCTCCACTATATAAAGCTCACGTCT
>CABUWB010000292.1 GCA_902495025.1 uncultured Eubacteriales bacterium | reverse complement strand
CGCTTGTACCGCTGCTTGTGCTTGTTCTGCTGACATAACCCGTCTTTGTTGAGGCATTGCCCACGTAGACGGTAAGCGTACCCTCATCAGTTGGTGTAAAGTCGCAGTATGATTTTCCGTTTGTTACTACAATACCATTGCTTGCCGAGCCGTTGGTATTGTTTGACCTTACGTAGTCCTTACCGCCATTTGAGCCATAAATAAGAACCGTTGTAGGGCTGTGATAGGTAAAGCCTATATCGCCGTAGGTCGCTTCGCCGCTTGATGTATCGTTTGTGATTGTCCATGCGCCCTGCGTAATAGTATCTGCCGCAAAAGCAGCTAACGGACACATTGCAATAAGCATTACAAACGAAAGCAGGAATGCCGTAAGCCTTATAAGCCTTTTGTTTTTACGACCATTCATTAAAACTCCTCCTTACGTTATTTTAGTCGTATACCTGTGCCTGTGCTGCCGCTGCAAGCCGCCGCTGCCGCCCACATCGTACAGCACATTCACAAGCTATGCGTATATCTTAAACTATGACACAATGTCAAGGTCAAGAGGAAATTTTAAATAATTTTTTTAAATTTTTATATTTTAATTTTTTCTGCATTTGTGGTATTATAAAAAAAAGGGGGTTACTATATGAAATATAAGGTCAGCGAGCTTGCAAAAATACTGGGCGTTACAACCAACACCATAAGACGGTACGAAAATAACGGCTATATTACACCTGTAAGGGATGAATCTGATTACAGGTGGTACAGCGAAAGCGATATTGCACGCATTGCCTTTATAAGGCTTTACAGAAAATGCGGCTTTTCGCACCAGCATATTGAGAGTATGCTAGGCAGCAGCTCCGAAACAGTGCTCAGCATATATACCGATAAACTTGATGAAATCGACAGGCAGATACAGGCACTTAAATACCTGCGCCACTGGCTGAAGGATAACATTCAGCTTATGAATACAATTGCGGATATTGGAGAGGGCTTTATGATTATGAACTGCCCGCCGCTTAAATATGTACTTTACAGTAATGAGGGAAAACTGCTTACGGAGAAAGAAAGGCTTAATACCATAAACAGCTTTATGTATGCCGTACATGAGGTACAGCTCATAAATATATTCAAGCCAAGGCAGACGGACAGTAAATTTTTTGTTCCGCAGCGTGGCTGGGCAATAAAGGTTATGGATATTGAAAGGCTGGGGCTTCAGTCAATTATAACAGAGGATAACCCCTTTATAGAAACCTATCCCACACAGAAATGCCTGTACGGCACAATACGCTACACCGCAGAGGAGCTTGACAATGCAGAGCTTTTGCATGACGCAAGAAAAAAATTTGCAAAAAGACTAAGGGAATATATGCAGAAAAACCGCTTCTGCGTTGACGGCGATATTATGTCCTTTGATGTAAGTATTCTCGGTGATACAACCGATATGCTTGTGTGCATACCAATAAAAAATATGGAAAGCTGAACAGTCCCAAAACCTGAGTACATTCCCGGGTTTTGGGATTTTTTATTTGCCTTGTTAAAGCCGCACAATATCCAATTGTAAACCACCATTTATTTTTTAGGTTGACAATTAACCCCCTGTATGTTAAAATTTTTCCAAAACACACAAGGAGATAAATTATTATGCCTAAAATTAAAACAAAAAATCTGGTTTTATGCTCATTATTTGCCGCCCTTACTGCAATAGGCGCATTTATACGCATACCCGTACCTATGATGGACTATTTTACATTACAGATAGCCTTTGTACTGCTTGCAGGTATGCTTTTGGGAGCAAATTACGGTGCGCTGTCGGTTGCGGTATATGTTATTGCTGGGCTTATCGGCTTTCCGATATTTGCCGCAGGCGGAGGAATTTCATACGTTTTAAGACCCAGCTTCGGCTATCTGTTGGGCTTTATAGCCGCCGCCTATCTTTCGGGCTTAGTGTGTGCAAAATTACATGCACGTACATACAAGCACTATCTGCTTGCCGCCTTTTCGGGCACTGTTGTAACTTATATAATCGGCTTTGCCTATAAATTTGCAATACTTAATTTGTATCTGCATGAGCCAACGTCAATATGGGTTGTGGTTTCAGCCTCGCTTTTCGGCATTGATATACCGGGAGATATATTTCTCACCTTTGTTTCGGCACTGGCTGCCGTAAAAATAAAAAAGGCTCTGAACATTGAAAATTTATTTCAGACCGACTGACAGGCTTTGACTTTATACGAGGTAATAATATGAACAGGAAAATTTTTATTACGGCTACGGGTACTGACGCAGGCAAAACCTACGTATCCGCACTGATTTTAAAGCATTTAAGGGAGAGCGGCATAAACAGCGGCTATTATAAGCCTGCCTTAAGCGGCGCATACCATAGTGGCGGCAGACTTATACCCGGTGATGCTGAATATGTCTGCTCCCTGTCGGGGCTTGACGTACCGCCCGAAACACTGGTTTCCTACTGCTTTGAAAGGGCAGTTTCGCCCCACCTTGCCGCCGTATGCGAAAACAGGGCGATAGAAATGCAGAAAATAGCGGAGGATTTTAAGCGCATAAGCGCCGAATATGAATATATGGTAATTGAGGGCTGCGGCGGCATTATTTGTCCGCTGCGGCTTGATGATAAAACCATTATGCTGGAGGATATTATAAAGCTGCTCGGTGCAGATATTATAATAGTTGCCTCCGCAGGGCTGGGTACGATAAATTCCACCCTGCTCACTGTGGAATACGCAAGGGCTAAGGGTATAGGAATAAAAGGTATTGTGCTTAACCGCTATGATGAGCATAATTTTATGCACACAGATAATAAAAGGCAGATAGAAAAATTAACTCATCTGCCTGTGCTTGCCTGCGTTACAGATAACGCCGACAGCATAAATATTGATATTTTAAATTAAACAACAAAAAAATCGGGCTGTCGCAAAATTAATGTGGCAGCCCTGTTTTTAATATAAATTAATGTTTATGGGGTAACATTAACAACCCAACATTCAAATCAATAACGTATGGATTTACCGTAGGGGCGGCAACCTGCCGCCCGTTAGCAATGATAATATGCT
>CABUWB010000291.1 GCA_902495025.1 uncultured Eubacteriales bacterium | reverse complement strand
TAAATGCAAGGGAAACAGGCTGGGCTATGCGTACCCTTGTGGCATTGTATAAGGAAACTAATGATGAGAGCTGGCTCGATAAGTGCGATTTTATTGTATCGCATTTTGAGGAGTGGGAGAAAAAGTACGGTCTGTGGCTTTCACCCTACACCGATAATACCGAAATAAGGGTTGTGTTTATGATAGCTGTTGCAGTTGGCAGCCTTATGCGCTATTACAGGGTGCGTCCGCAGGAAAAGGTGCGTACAATGATTTTGCATGCCGTTGACGATTTAATGGAAAATGCAAGGCTTGATAACGGACTTTTCTATTATAAGGAGCTGCCAAGCCTGAAACGCTTTGGCAATAACCCAATTATTTTAGAGGCACTTGCAATTGCCTATGAGCTGACAGGCGAAAAAAGGTATCTCGAGGCGGGCGTGCCTACACTTAAATATCTGCTTGCAAGGGGTGTAGGCGGTATGGGCGGCAATAAGCGCTCGGTTGAGGATACGGTGCTTACAAACGGCTTGGGTACAAAGTCATTTGCACAGCTTATGATACCCGTAACTACCTATTATATAGCCTGTACAAGGGAAAATGTGAGTCTGGATTAAGCAATAAATTACGGCGGTATATATCTTTTAACAGATTATACCGCCGCTTTTAAAAAAATTTACAAAAAATAAAAAAAGTTGTTGACAAATCCTTTTGTACTTGCTATAATAAATTTTGTCGTCAGGCGAAAAGCCTGTAAGACAAGCTATATGGGAGCATAGCTCAGCTGGGAGAGCATCTGCCTTACAAGCAGAGGGTCATAGGTTCGAGCCCTATTGTTCCCATTCCATATGGCGGAATAGCTCAGTTGGCTAGAGCACACGGTTCATACCCGTGGTGTCGAGGGTTCAAATCCCCCTTCCGCTATTCAAAAACCGCTTATACAGTGATGTGTAGGCGGTTTTATTTTTTCTTTATAAAGTTTATATTTTATTTTTCCACATTTTTCCCACATAAGTTTTAACATAGACCATAATTATAATTGCTTGTTTAAGTTGCAGCAAGAACAGTGTGTTGTGTGGTTTATCTTTTTATTGACAATATGGCAAATATGCCATATAATAATATTACGGAAAGCTACAGTGGAGGATTTTATGGGTAAATTTACGGTCGAATTTTATACAAAAACAAATGGCGAAAAGCCTGCAAAGGAATTTTTGCTATCACAGGATATAAAAATGAAAACAAAATTAATTGGTCTTATTGATATAATGGAAGAGTACGGCAATCAATTAAGAGAACCATATAGCAAGCATCTTGAAGATGGAATTTTTGAAATTCGTGGCAAAGTGGGGACAAATATTACTCGTATCATGTATTTTTTCTATTACGAGGGAAGAATAATACTTGCGAATGGATTTGTGAAAAAGACTCAGGAAACGCCTAAAAATCAAATAAAACTTGCTAAACAGTACAGAAAAGATTTTTTAGAAAGAGAGGGAAAGTAATGAGCGAATTTAAAGATTTTCTAAACGAACAGCTGCAAAATCCGGAGTTTAAAAAGGAATGGGACGATATTCAGCCGGAAATGGATGTTATCAGAGCTATGGTAGAAGCAAGAATTTCGCAAAATATTACACAAAAGGAGCTTGCAGAACGTACAGGCATTAATCAGGCTGATATTAGCAAGCTGGAAAACGGAACAAGAAATCCTTCTTTAAAACTGCTAAAGCGTCTTGCAGCAGGTATGGATATGGAATTAAAACTTGTGTTCATTCCATTGCAAAAAGAAAGTGTACAGACTAACCCAAATAAGCAATAATATAAAACCGCTTGCATGGTGATGTGTAAGCGGTTTTATTTGCCATAACTGCGCCTTTTTACAATAATTTTTATAAACCTTGTATATGCCGCAAAATTGTGGTACAATATACTTAATTATGAACAAAAGAGGTTTTATTAATGAATATTGTTTTACATCAGCCCGAAATACCTCAAAATACGGGCAACATAGGGCGTACCTGTGTAGCTACGGGCTCGAGCCTGCACCTTATCCGTCCGCTGGGCTTTTCTGTAAGCGACAAGGCGCTTAAAAGGGCAGGTATGGACTACTGGCATGACCTTGACGTACATTATTACGACAGCTTTGCGGATTTTACAAGCCAAAATCCCAATGCAAAAATATATATGGCAACCACCAAGGCTAAGCACACCTACACCGAGGTTAATTATGGTAAGGACGATTTTATCATGTTTGGCAGTGAGGGCAGCGGCATACCCGAGGAAATTTTAATGGACTACAAGGACACCTGTATAAGGATACCAATGCTTGCCAAATACAGGAGCCTTAATTTATCAAACTCGGTTGCCGTTGTGCTTTATGAGGCATTAAGGCAGACAGGCTTTGACAGTATGCTGCTTGAGGGCGAGCTGCATAACCACCGCTGGAGTGAAGTTGAATAACAAAGGGGCGATACTATGGAAACAGTTGTTGTTATTATGCTGAAGGACAGGCAGACAGGCTTTCTTGACAAGGAGCTGTGCTCCCTCAGCCTTACTGAAAATGAGGAATATATAATAAATGTATTTGTAACCGAGGAGGAGGACGGCGGCAAAAAGCTGCATCTGCGTCTTTCTACCGAGAGGGACGTTGCAGATTGGGAATACTCCGCTATTTTTGATTATTATGACAGTGAGCGCTTTGCAGGCAAGGTTGATAAGGTGCTTGAAATTGAGGACTATTATAACCCTGCATGGGAGCTTGTACTTAATTATAATGATGAACAGGGCGAGGTTGAAAAGCAGGTTGAGGAGCTTTTATCCCTGCACCGCACCGAGCTTGAAGATGTATATGGCGTAATAGCTGATAAGGAAAGTGAGTATAAAGATGAATAAAAAGAAGATGATAGCTGCGGGCATAGGCGTACTTTGCCTTGCAGGCGCAATAGGCGCAGGAGTGTGGTACTCCAACAATAATGAAACTGCAAAAAAGAGAGCCGAAATGGAAATTGAGCTGCAAAATGGTACGGAGCAGACCACAATCGAGGTTGAAGTACCTACGGAAAATCCGTCGGCAGG
>CABUWB010000290.1 GCA_902495025.1 uncultured Eubacteriales bacterium | reverse complement strand
TGAGCTGTAATCTTGAATATATAAAATCATTTACTAACTACACTGCTACCGAGGGTGAGATTATTCAAAGAGAAGATGTGTCATCTGAGAGCAGTTCAACAAATGCAAATTTCAGCAACTTTAATTCTGCTCTCACCTCACAGCTTGGTAAGCCTTATGTGTGGGGTGCAAGTGGCCCCGACAGCTTTGATTGCTCTGGCTTAGTTTACTACTGTCTTAACCAATCGGGTACCAAAGTATCACGAATGACAGCACAAGGGTATTATAATGCCTGTACAAAAATAAATGCGAGCGACCGTCAGCCGGGTGACCTCATATTTTGGGCAACTAACGGCAGAGTATATCATGTGGCTGTTTATGTAGGTGGTGGTATGCAAATAGGAGCAGAAACATATAGCACGGGAGTAATTAAAAAGAAAGTCACTGCTAATGTATACGCTTATGGGAGGTTGAGTTAATGTTAAAATCAATACATAAAATATACAGAAAAGATGTAGTCACACTTGATATAATCAAGGCACTTACAGCAAAGCTGGTATCCTCTGAAAACAAAATAAACGACCTCTATAAGCAGATGTTTCTTGATTACTCCACTTGGTATATCGACCTCAAGGAAACTGAAATGTCTATAGGTAAGAAACTTGATGACATTGATAAAAGACGAGCTTATGTCAGGACAAGACTCCTAGGTACAGGAACAGCAACAAAGGAACTTTTAGAAAGTACGGCAAACACTGTTCCGGGTGTAAAGGTCGAAATTGAATTTGAGGATATGACGGTTATATTAAATTTCATCAAGGTTGAGAATAATAAATACCTTGGTATAGTAAAAAGAACCGTAGAAACCATGATACCTTACCACCTTGATATGATATTGAAGTATGAACATATCAACTGGGGTGAGTTGAAAGGTGTTACTTGGGGTGCAGTGAAACCATATACTTGGGAGAGCGTATTTCAGAGTGTGGCAGGTACTATTTTAGGGGGTTTAGACGATGACTTCGATTAAGATGCTATTCAGTTATAACAACAATGAAAAAGTGGTTGAAGTTCCGGTTCTGCCTGATGAGTTGCCTGATATTGTGCAAGAGTTGCAAAACGAGAGTTTCACTACTCATACCAAAACAATTACGCTCCTTGGAAATAAATCGCCAAGGAGTTTTTCTTTGGATTTATTTTTACCAACAAGGGAATATTCCTTTGCTAAGAACACAGGTACGGAGGTGCTTAACCTTTTAGGCTATGTGGCTTCTAAGAAAATACCTATGCGTGTGGTTGTTACTGATGGATTAAACGAACTTTTGAATATTGCAGTTTCAATTAGCAACTTCAAATATCACTTTGATACTATTGAAAATATACGCTGCAATGTCAGCTTTGTGGAGTATATTTTCCTTACGGATAAAACGGTGGAGGACAGCGGAACTGTTGTTGAATTTTCAACTGTGACAGTACATATTGGAAATGCCACTACAAGTATAAGTGCAATAAATAAAGACGGTTACAACCTTGTTAGAGCAAGGAATGTGCTTGAGGCACTTAATATTGAGGTTGGTTGGAATGCTGAGCGAAAGCGAATTACGGCAGACGGAAAGCTGCTTGATATACATACTGAAATTTACAATGGTAATGCTTATTGCTATGTGCGCGACCTTGTTAAAGAAACAGGGCATAGCGTTGAATACAATTCTGCTGACAAGTCAATAACTATAAATTAAAAGGAGGCTTGCTATGAACTATAATGAAGAACTATCAAATATTCAAAGTGATATGATTTCCGAAATGCCAAGCACTTACTCTAAGATGAAAGGCACTTGGCTTTGGGAGATGTTTAAGGCTTTTGCTTTGAAAATATATGAGCTATTACAGCTTTTGACAGATACTGCAAATAAGCTGAATATTGAAAACCTGCAAGGTGATGAATTAGACGCTTATGTGAAACAGTGGACTGACATCACACGCAAGAAAGCACAGCGAGCAAGTGGTTATGTTGAGGTGACAGGCAGCGGAATTATATATTCGGGAACTTTAGTTTCAGCTGACAGTATGCAATATGAGGTTGTTGCCGATGTAAAAATAGACGGTACAGCAACTGTGCCTATTGTTGCAGTTGAACCGGGTGAAAGTGGAAACACTGCAGAGAACACCGTCACAACAATGGTTACATCAAATGCCAATGTTAAGTCTATCACCAATCTCAAGCCTATCGAGGGCGGTACTGATGAGGAAACCGACAAGGCTCTTCGTGATAGGTATTATCTTCGCTTACGTATGCCTGCTACAAGTGGAAATAAAGCACACTATATCTTGTGGGCAACTGAGTGTGCAGGTGTTGGCGGAGCTAAAGCTACAAGGGACACTAAGGTTGCAAACAAGGTTAATGTCTATATTTGTGATGATGCAGGACAGACAGCAGACGAAGTGACAGTAAAACTTGTTCAAGACTATATAGACCCACATATAAATGGTGACGGCTCAGGAACCGCGCCTATAGGTGCGATATGTGAAGTGTTTTCAGCAGGCATAAAGGCTATAAATATTAGTGGTAAAATAGAGCTTGATAACACGATTGATGCCACTGAAGTGATTAATAGCATCAAGATAAATTTGAATAATTATCTGTCACAGATTAATTTCCAAAAGACAGAATTGAGCTATGCAAAGTTGCTTAATATTGCGTTAAGCAGTGATGGCGTAAATGATATAACCGATTTTAAGCTGAATGACGGTTACACAAATATCACCTGTGCAGAAACAGAAATATTTTCACTCAATGATTTTGAAATGGAGGTTGAGTAAATGAAACAGACAGAAAACCATAAGCTGAATAAGCCTGATTATACTGATGTTGCAGACATTGCTGACATCAACGCAAATATGGACATAATTGATGCAAACCTCGGCAAGGTTACAACTTCCGCCTATACCGACACCAAAGGCAATAAGTATACTGACATTAACGGTATGCACCTAAGGACAGACAATGCCATTTATGCCAAAGGTGGTATAAAAATTGTTAATGTTGACCCTTGTACAGACGGTAGAAATTTAACCGAAGAAATGGTGTCGGGAAC
>CABUWB010000289.1 GCA_902495025.1 uncultured Eubacteriales bacterium | reverse complement strand
CCTAAAATGCAAATCGATAACGTATGGATTTACCGTAGGCGCGGCAATCTGCCGCCCGTTAGTAATGATAATATGCTAAAATTAGGGCGGATATGGAATCCGCCCCTACGTAACCAATAATAGCATTGTTGCATTGCATACAAATTAAATGTTGGTGCGTTTGAATAATTTGCGTATAAGATGAATTTGCAAAAAATCAATTGTCATTGTAATTAACTTGTAGGGGCGGATTCCATATCCGCCCTTATACTCACATTGCGCTAAACATTAATTTATTGTAATTCACGTATTAAACAATATCTGTCTAGCTGTCTTAATCTCTCCTACATTTCGACAGTTTATATATTCATAATCCCTATAATAATAATCACCGCACCTGAAAGGACGGTGCATATTTTTGTATCGGTATTTTTGCCTATAATATTTCCTATCGTAATGCCTGCCGTCATAAACACAAGCTGTGCAAGCATGGCGGCAATTGGCAGAATGGCGGCGCTCTGCATATTGCCTGCGCCTATACATATCCCTATTGAATCAAGTGAGAGGGCAAGCCCCAGAAAAAATGCCTCCGTCTTATCTATTGTGCCCGAGCGGTCAATATCTCCTTCAACGGGTGAGCGTACAATTTTAACTGTACGACTGCCTGTTTTATCGGGCTTTTCACAGCTTTGCACAATTATCCACAGCCCCATTATTATAAGTATAATACCGCTTACCGCCCTGCCTGCGTTATCGGGCAACAGATAAAATATACCCTCCCCTGCAAGCATGGCAAGCGCTATTACTGCAAGCCCCGTAAGGCTGACTACTGCGGCAGATACAGCACTCATCTTTATTTTTCTTACACCAAGTGATATTCCAAGTCCCAGTGCATCAATACTCATTGCGGCAGATAAAAGAAGTATTTTTAACACATAAATCACCTCTGATACAGCTTATGTAAAATTTTTTTTTCGGTTCGTCATATTTTACTGCCTGTCCAAATATAATGTTTGTACAGGAGGAGTGATACAATGAAGGATATGTATACAAAAACCGTAAGGCAGTGTGCCGCCGAGCTGAATACCAGCCTTGAAAACGGTCTTACGGAGCAGGAGGCTCAGAGGCGGCTTGATACATACGGCTTAAACCGCCTTGCAAGCGCAAAGAAAAAAAGCATAATAGCAAGGTTTTTTGCCCAGTTTAAGGATTTTATGGTAATTGTGCTGCTGCTTGCCGCCGCAATAAGTTTTTTGACGGAGCTGTACAGCGGCGGCGGTTTTGCGGACTCGGTAATTATAATGGCGATAGTGGTGCTTAATGCGCTTATCGGCGTTATACAGGAGAGCAAGGCGGAAAAAGCAATTGAGGCTTTAAAGGAGCTTACAGCGCCTCACTGCTGCGTAAAGCGTGGCGGCAGCTATACCGATATTGAAACGGAACATCTTGTACCCGGTGATGTTATAAGGCTTGCACAGGGCAGCACCGTACCTGCGGACTGCCGAATAATTGAGGCACACGCATTAAAGGCGGCAGAGGCTAATCTGACGGGTGAGTCCGTACCTGTGGACAAGCTCTCCGACGGTGTACTGCCTTTTGAAACTCCGCTTGGCGAACGTGCCAATATGCTTTATATGGGTACAGGCATAGCGCTCGGCAGATGTGAGGCTGTTGTCTGTGCAACGGGTATGGACAGCGAAATGGGCAGCATAGCGGATTTGCTATCTGCCTCTGACAATGATGAAACACCGCTCCAGCAGCGCCTTGACAAAACAGGCAGGCTGCTTGGCATAGGTGCGCTTGCAATATGCTTTATTATTTTTGTAATGGGTCTTATAAGGCATTTGCCCGTATTTGATATGTTTATGACCTCCGTAAGCCTTGCCGTAGCTGCAATCCCCGAGGGTCTGCCTGCAATAGTTACAATAGTGCTTGCAATAGGCACTAAAAAAATGGCTGAAAGACGTGCTGTAGTGCGCCGTCTGCCCGCAGTTGAGGCACTTGGCTCTGCCACAGTTATCTGTTCTGACAAAACAGGTACGCTTACAAAAAATGAAATGCACCTTGAGGAGCTTAACTCGGACGATGACAATCTTACTCTTACACTTATGTCGCTTTGCTGCGACAGCACCGAGGAAAACGGCACTATCTGCGGTGAACCTACCGAAAACGCTCTTGTAAGGGCGGCAAAGGCTGATGGACTTGACAAAAATGAGCTTGACAGCCTGTATCCGAGGGTGAACGAGTTTCCGTTTGAGTCAGCATTAAAACGCATGACAACGGTAAACAGCTATAATGGTGCTTACCGCTGTATTACAAAGGGTGCGCCCGAATACATACTGCCGCTTTGTACGCATTACCTTGAAAACGGAAAGTCGGTGCCGATGACAGAGGAAAAGCGCAGTCAGCTTATTGCTGTCAATAAGGCTATGTGTTCAAGAGCGTTGAGGGTGCTTGCCGCCGCCTACAAGGATATAAAGGAGATACCCAGGGAGCGTGAATATGCCGAATATTCGCTTACCTTCTGCGGTCTTGCAGGACTTATTGACCCGCCCCGTCCCGAGGTGAGGGCGGCTGTTGAAACTTGTATTGCGGCAGGCATAAAGCCTGTTATGATTACGGGTGATAATCCTGAAACTGCCGCCGCCATAGCAAGGCAGACAGGTATATTAAAGGAGGGCGGCAGAGTTCTGACGGGTGTTCAGCTTGACGGACTTGATGATGACGCCCTTGCGGAGGAAACTGAAAACTGCACTGTCTTTGCAAGGGTAACGCCAACACATAAGGTAAGGCTTGTAAAGGCTTTCCGTTCAAAAGGCAATATAGTTGCAATGACAGGTGACGGCGTGAACGATGCGCCTGCGCTGAAAGCGGCGGATATTGGCTGTGCCATGGGCATAACAGGTACTGATGCTGCAAAGGGTGCGGCAGATATTGTGCTGACAGACGATAACTTTGCCACAATTGTCGAGGCTGTAAGAGAGGGCAGAAGCATTTACGAGAATATTAAAAAGGCGGTGCATTTTCTGCTTTCAAGCAATATAGGTGAAATTATCACCATATTTGCCGCAATGGCTATGGGCTTTTCTGCTCCGCTTTTGCCTATACAGCTTTT
>CABUWB010000288.1 GCA_902495025.1 uncultured Eubacteriales bacterium | reverse complement strand
ATTTCCCATGCTGTTATCCTCCTTAATTATTAATTAGTCAGCATACCATCAAGTAAATTAAAGCTCTCTGGTATCTTAAAGTCCTCAAAAGTAAAGTCCATATCCTCATCGAGATAATCGCCGTCTGCGTCAAACTTGGCAAGCACACCACCGTCCATATTACAGTCAACAAGCACAACAGTCTGTCTGCCTGCTGCAGAGGTAGGGTCCTCATTGCTTATCTGCATATCAAAGTAAATATCCTCACCTGTTTTCTTATATCTGAGCAGAAGCTCTCTGAAAATCGTTGTGTTGTAGTGGAAGGTTGCACTGCCTGTACCGCTCCAGCCACTTGCCTTGTTACCCTTACCTGTTTTGCCCAGTATAGGTACTGTGGTCTTGTTCTTTTCAAACTTAGCCTCAACATTGATAGCCTGCATAAAATTATACCTGTTGCCGTCAATAGTAACAAAACACTCTGCAAGGTGTGCGCTAAGCGTGTCCTTTGCTTTCATAACTGCATTTGCCATAAATAATCACACTCCTTTTAATAAATACTTACCCCACTGTGGGCAAGTATCAAGTCAATGTTGGAAAAGCTTATTTTTTTTACTTAAGAATTTTTTACGCTATTCCTTTTAATAAATACTTATCCCACTGTTACCGTCATATACAGCTGCGCCATTGCATTTACAACGGTTATTGCGGAATTTACCACAACCGCCTTTTTACTTTCGCCCTGGGCAACCGTAACATCTGCCTCGTCAAAGTCCTCAATAGCTCTTATATCCTCAAGCTGCTCATAATACTTGACAATATCCGCCCACAGGCTTGTCCTGCCTGCATTGTCATTTGGCACAACACCCAGATAGCGTGTATTGAAAATATAGGCAATATCATTTGCAATATTATCGCAAATAATAACCGTCTGATTTTCCTTAAACACATCACCCTTGGTATCACTTACTGTTACAAGGCTGTTGATGTCGTTAAGCACCCTTATATCAGAACCTACCTTATGGAAAGCATACTCGCCTGCCTTAATAGCTGCCTCAAGCTCTGTCTGTGTATAATCCGCATAAGGGGTGTACTCACCGTCATATTCCTTGTTGAGGTTGCTCTTATTCACTGCACAGCCTGCCGTTGCACCTGTTACCCAGTAAACCATTGCGCCCTCGTTTGGATATGTAATACTCTCACCGCTGCCTGCTGCACCGTCAAGGCACTTATTTTTAACATTGATAATGCCCTCATAGTCAGCCGCTTTGTTGTAAACAACGCACTGGAACTTAGTACCCACCTCATCACGCATGCGTTTTGTGTAGGCAATGTACAGCGCCTTAATTGTATCATCGGCAGAGGCACAGCCTAAGGTATTAAAGCTGTAACTTTCAAGCAGACTTAAAAATGCCTGATGTGCCGCACCATCCACAGTGCCGTTTGTACCGCCCGTAAGTGGTATGCCTGCCGTTGCCGCAAGGCTTGCGTCACTTTTAAATCTGACATAATCATTTGCTGTTAAGTCTGCCGCCGTTGTTACCCTCTGCCTGTCAGCCTCGGTACTGTCAAGCTTTGTAATTACCTCATAGCCGCCGTCTGTTACTGACTCTATAATAATTGTAATATCGTTGCCCCTTGTGCCGCCATACAAAGCCTCTGCATAGGTGTTTGCAGCCTTTGTGCCGCCGCTGTTGAGCCTGTAAAGATAAACCGTATTTGCATTTAAAAACAGCTCTCTTAAAGGCTTCATCTGCTCCGCAGAGTAATCATAACCAAAGAGCTTCATGCTCCTGAGCTGAAAATCCTCGCCTGTTACTTCTATAATCGCATTTTCCCTGCCCCAGTCAAGGTTTAAGCCGATAGCCGCATAACCTCTGTCGCTTACCTGTGCATTGGCTCTTGCCGCAGATACAAAATTGATGTAACTGCCAGGCAGGACCTTATTCTGTGTTGTAAAAATACCGCCGCCTAAAGCCATATTAATTCACTCTCCTTTTGTAAAAATTATTAACTGCCCTGTCTGCCTCTGCTATTGTGTACTCCTTCTCCCCGAGTACCGCATTAAGCACATCAGCAGACCACTTGCCACTTTTAATAAGCTGCTCCTTTGTAAATTTCTCCTGGGCAGCCTTAGTTACTGTTTTTTCAGCCATTAGTATCAACCTCCTGCTTAAGTTCACCCATTAAAACGGTATCATCTGTGTTCTGCTTGTATACCGTAAATTCATAGATTACATTAACACTAGCCACTATATCAGGACTGTCCCCGATAAATTCCCCTATTATTTCCTTACCCCTTGTAAGTCCGTCAGCCTCGATATATTCAAGTATATCCATAAGTCTTTCAGATACCTCATATACCTCGTTTCTTACATCACCACCCTGTTTGGGATAAAAGGTTACATTTACACCCTGCCTGCGGTTATATCTGCCCTCTGTGCCCCTGCACAAAACAGGAGTCATCTGCACCGAGGTTGCACAAACAAAAAAGCAAGGCTCTTTAAACCCCTGCTCCACATTTTCGGTATAAACCCTGTAATCCTCTCCAAATTCTTCGGACAGCCTTTTACATACACCGTCAACTATTAAATTTGTCAACCAAATACCTCCTTCAGCTTTTTATTCAGCTTCTGCTGCAAAACATTTGGTGCTATGGTGTTAAGCTCGTCAACACTTATTTGCAGCATAAAATGCCCCTGCACCCAGCCCTTGTGGTTTCGGGTCCTGTGTCCGTATTCAACATAGGACGCATACTTTGTCGGGTTAGTTATCTCAACAGTATAAACATTACCAGAGTGCTGCACATTCAGGCTGTTTGCATAAGCCGCTGCATTGTTGCTTGCGCCTCCTGTCCAGCCATGCCTTAAAGTACCGCTTCTTACCGCTGTACGTTTTACCACCTTACTAAGCAGCCTTGCGGCAAGCTCCTTTGCACACTCATTAAAAAACTCGTCCCTCTGCTGATTATTCAGCCTTTCAAGTTTTTTTGCAAAATCCTTTAACCCTCTTGTATCAACTCTGCCTGCCATCAGCTCGTCAACTCCCAAAGCTCAAGATTTATTTCCTTATGTGTAGGATATATGGCACACTCACCGCTTGCCCTGTACATTGTAGT
>CABUWB010000287.1 GCA_902495025.1 uncultured Eubacteriales bacterium | reverse complement strand
TGGGTAAGGCGGTCTTTAAGTATTATCCCTCATTGGAGGTACTTGTTGATAAATAATATAATGTAATGTAATAAGGAGGATAAATTATGGCAAAGCAGGTTACCAAGGATATGATTATTGCCGAGCTTATCACTATTGATAAGGGCATTATTGTTATACTTATGCAGGCAGGTATGCACTGTATAGGCTGTCCTTCCTCACAGGGCGAAACGCTTGAGGAGGCTTGTATGGTACATGGTCTTGACTGTGATGCAATCGTTAAGGAAATTAACGATTATCTGGCAGATAAATAAAAGTAATTCAAAAACCGCTTTAACGAATGTGTGTTAAGGCGGTTTTTTATGTCTTGACATATTTTACAAGTAAGCGTATACTAACGATAGTAAGAGTGCAGTAACTTTTTTGCAGTTTGTACTGTGGAGGTATATATTATGACTTTAAAGGATTTGGAAATAGGCAAAAGTGCCATAGTTACCGCAGTAGGCGGTGAGGGTGCGCTGCGCCAGCACTTTTTGGATATGGGTGTTATACCGGGTGCGGAGGTAACGCTTGTTAAGTATGCACCCATGGGCGACCCTATGGAGCTACGCATACGTGGCTATGAGCTGACACTGCGCCTTGCAGATGCCGAAAAGATAGATATTAAGCCTGCACCCGTAAGGGCAGAGGTTAAAAAGCAGAGTGAAAAAAGCGTAATAAGGGCAAAGCACCCAGGTCTTGGTGAGGGCGGCAAATACCATGTCAAGGCTGACGAAAATCCGCTGCCCGAGGGTACAAAGCTCACCTTTGCGCTTGCAGGCAATCAGAACTGCGGCAAAACAACGCTTTTTAACCAGCTTACAGGCTCAAATCAGCACGTAGGCAACTTCCCCGGTGTTACGGTGGACAGGAAAAGCGGCGCAATAAAGGGCTATCCCAATACGGAAATTACCGACCTGCCGGGTATCTACTCAATGTCGCCTTACAGCAGTGAGGAAATTGTAACCAGACAGTTTATTATAGGTGAAAAGCCAAAGGGCATTATAAATATTGTGGATGCCACCAACATAGAGCGTAACCTTTACCTTACAATGCAGCTTATGGAGCTTGATGTGCCAATAGTGCTTGCACTTAATATGATGGACGAAATGAGGGGCAACGGCGGCTCGGTGCGCATCAATGAAATGGAGGAAATGCTCGGCATACCTGTTGTACCCATATCAGCTGCCAAAAACGAGGGTGTTGACGAGCTGGTAAACCACGCATTACATATTGCAACCTATCTGGAGCGTCCCGGCAGGGTGGATTTCTGTTATAAAAACGACCATAACGGCGCAGTACACAGGTGTCTGCATGGCATTATGCACCTTATTGAGGACCATGCACAGGCTGTTGGCATACCTGTAAGGTTTGCGGCAACAAAGCTTGCAGAGGGTGATAAGGCTATACTTGACGCACTTAAACTTTCAAAGAACGAAACCGAAATGCTGGAGCATATCATAAGCCAGATGGAGGAGGAGCGTGGACTTGACAGTGCCGCAGCAATTGCGGAAATGCGCTTTGACTTTATACAAAAGCTGGTGGATAAAACGGTTATCAAGCCAAAGGAGAGCAAGGAGCACGCAAGGAGCAGAAAAATTGATAAGGTGCTTACGGGCAAATATACCGCAATACCTGCCTTTGTCTGTATAATGGCACTTGTGTTTTACCTTACCTTTAATGTAATAGGCGCCTTTTTGCAGGATATACTGGAAAAGTGCATAATAGGACTTACAATGTGGGTAGGTGACATACTGGCGGCATGGAATGTGAATGAAGCGGTGCAGTCGCTTATAATAGATGGTATATTTAACGGCGTTGGCAGTGTTTTAAGCTTTCTGCCCGTAATTGTAACGCTGTTCTTCTTCCTCTCGCTTTTGGAGGATACGGGCTATATGGCAAGGGTTGCCTTTGTTATGGATAAACTTTTGAGAAAAATTGGTCTTTCGGGCAGAAGTATTGTCCCCATGCTTATAGGCTTTGGCTGTACCGTACCCGGCGGTATGGCAAGCAGAACGCTGCCCTCCGAGAGGGACAGAAAAATGACTATTCTGCTTACTCCGTTTATGAGCTGCTCGGCAAAGCTGCCTATATATTCGTTCCTTACTGCGGTATTTTTTCCAAAATACGGCGGTCTTGTTATGGTAGGGCTGTATTTCCTCGGCATAGCGGCAGGCATACTTGCGGCGTTTGTGCTTAAGGGCAGTATGTTCAGGGGCGAGGCTGTTCCGTTTGTAATGGAGCTGCCAAACTATCGTATGCCCGGTATTAAAAATGTGGCACAGCTTTTGTGGGAAAAGTCCAAGGACTTTATGCAAAGGGCTTTTACCGTAATTTTTATGGCAACAATCGTAATATGGTTTTTACAGAACTTTGATTTGCATTTCAGTATGGTAACAAATTCACAGGACAGCATACTTGCGGCTATTGCAGGTATTATTGCTCCTGTGTTTGCTCCGCTTGGCTTTGGCGACTGGAGAATATCCACTGCGCTTATTGCGGGCTTTATGGCAAAGGAGAGCGTTGTGTCAACAATCAGCGTGCTTTTTGGCAGTACAAGTGTTATGCTTGAGGCTATATCACCGCTTGCGGCTGCATCTCTGCTTGTGTTCTGTCTGCTGTACACACCCTGCGTTGCAGCTATTGCCTCTGTTAAGCAGGAGCTTGGCGGCAAGTGGGCGGTTGCAGTTGCAGTCGGACAGTGTGTCGTTGCATGGATATTTGCTATGCTTATAAGATTGATAGGTCTTATACTGGGGCTTGGTTAATATAAAGTATGAAGTAACATAAAATTATCCTCCGCATATTATACACTATCAGCTACGGCGAGGTGCAGTATGGGAGGATTTTTTATTGAGGGCGGCAGGACTCTCAGCGGTGAAGTATGCGTAAGCGGCGCAAAAAATGCGGCACTGCCCATTGCGGCAGCCGCATTGCTTACGGAGGGAGCGGTTATACACAACTGTCCCGATTTAACGGATATACGGGTGAGTATGGATATTATTTCGTCACTGGGCTGTAAATGCAGCCTGCGCTCAAATGTGCTTACAATTGAGCCGTACGGCATGGCGGAGTATGA
>CABUWB010000286.1 GCA_902495025.1 uncultured Eubacteriales bacterium | reverse complement strand
TTAATTGCCATAAACTTTTCAACAAAGGCGTCATCATCGGCATAAGGCACAAGCTTTTTAAGCTCGGAGAGGTCAGTATACCACTTGTCGCCGATAGTATCGGTAATAAGCTGTGCAAGGCGTGGGTTTGCATGACCGAGCCATCTTCTCTGTGTGATACCGTTGGTCTTGTTGTTGAACTTTTCGGGATAAATTTCGTAAAAGTCCTTAAGCTCCTGATTTTTAAGAATTTCGGTATGGAGAGCCGCAACACCGTTTACAGAGTGGCTGCCGACAATTGCAAGGAACGCCATTCTAATCTGACCGTCTGCAACGATAGCCATTTTTCTGATTTTATTTGCATCTGCATTATACTTGGTAATAAGCATTTCACAGAAACGTCTGTTAATCTCCTCAACAATCATATAAATACGTGGCAGAAGTCTTGAGAAAAGGTCGATTGGCCATTTTTCAAGCGCCTCGCTCATAATTGTATGGTTTGTGTATGCACAGCATTTCTTTGTAATCTCCCATGCATCATTCCATGCCATGCCGTTTTCATCAATTAAGATACGCATAAGCTCTGCAACTGCAATGCTTGGGTGGGTATCGTTAAGCTGGAAAGCATACTTGTCAGGCAGCAGCTCAAACTTGTTGCCATACTGTGATTTAAACTTGTTAATAACCCTCTGCAGGGTAGCAGATACGAAGAAATACTGCTGGCGCAGTCTTAACTCCTTGCCTGCATAGTTATTGTCAGCAGGATAAAGCACCTCTGTAAGGCTCTTTGCAAGTATCTCCTCCTCAACAGCCTTGGTATGCTCGCCTCTGTTGAATTTATCAAGGTCAAAGGCATTTTTAGCCTCTGCGTCCCAAAGACGAAGTGTGTTTACAGTATTGTTGTTATAGCCGATAACAGGATAATCGTAAGGTACAGCAATAACGGACTTATAATTTTCCTGTACAAAGTTATACTGACCGTCCTCCTGCTTAACTGCCTTTACATTGCCGCCAAACTTAACCTCAACGGAATACTCGGGACGTCTTACGCCCCACATATCGCCATTTTTAAGCCAGTTATCGGGCAGCTCAACCTGCTCGCCCTGCTCGTTAATTCTCTGCTCAAAAATACCGTAGTGGTATCTTATACCGCAGCCGTATGCAGGCAGCTCCAGTGTTGAAAGGCTGTCAAGGAAACATGCAGCAAGTCTGCCAAGGCCGCCGTTGCCAAGACCAGGGTCACGCTCAACATTTTCAATAAGGTTATAGTCAATATTAAGCTCGTCAAGCACTGCCTTAATATCCTCTGACATCATCATATTAAGTATGGCATTGCCGAGGAAACGTCCCATAAGGAACTCCATTGAAAGATAGCAGACAATCTTAGGTCCCTTTTCGTCATAAACCTCATGTGTTCTTAACCACTTGTCTGTAACATAATCACGAATGGTAAACACCAGTGCATCATACAGCTGGTCGGGTGTAGCTGTATCAATTTTCTTTCTTGATAACTTTCTTACGTTATCAATAAGCTGTGTTTTAAACACTTCCCTGTCAATTTTCATTTTTTTGCCCTCCTGATAAAAATTGTATCTCATACCGCCTGTGTGCCTTCCTTTAACTGCTCGGCACGCTCGGTAGTAATAAGTGCATCCATTATTTCGTCCAAATCCCCGTCAATTATGGCATCCAGTTTATAAAGGGTAAGTCCTATCCTGTGGTCGGTAACCCTGCCCTGCGGAAAATTATACGTCCTTATCCTTTCGTTTCTGTTGCCCCTGCCAATCTGGCTTTTGCGCTCTGCGGAAATCTCCGCATGCTGCTTTTCCTGCTCCATATCGTAAAGGCGGCTCATAAGCACCTTTAAAGCCTTTTCCTTGTTGCGGAGCTGACTTTTTTCGTCCTGGCAGGATATAACAATACCCGTTGGAAAATGTGTAAGCCTTACCGCAGAATCGGTTGTGTTTACACACTGACCGCCGTTGCCGCTTGCTCTGAACACATCAAACTTGCAGTCGTTCATATCAAGCTTTACATCAACCGCCTCAACCTCGGGCATAACCGCAACCGTAGCTGTTGAGGTGTGTATGCGTCCGCCGCTTTCGGTAGTAGGCACACGCTGTACACGATGCACGCCGCTTTCATACTTTAAGCGTGAGTATGCGCCCTTGCCCTGCACCATAAAGGATATTTCCCTGTAGCCGCCAGCCTCGCTCTGGTTGGAGTTCATAATATCTATTTTCCAGCCCTGCCGCTCGGCATAGCGAGAGTACATTCTGAAAAGGTCGCCTGCAAATATATTTGCCTCATCACCGCCTGCGCCGCCTCTTATCTCCACAATAACATTTTTATCGTCATTGGGGTCCTTTGGCAGCAGCAGTATTTTAAGCTCATCCTTTATTTCTTCAAGCTGCTGTGTGCTTTCGGCAAGCTCCTCCTTAACTAAGGAGCGGAACTCCTCGTCGAGGTTATCCTCCAGCATTTCCTTTGCCTGTGCAGCTGCCTCACTGCACTTTAAGTATTCCTTATACTTATCAACTATGGGCATCAGCTCGCTTTGCTCCTTTACAAGCTGGCGCCATGTTTCATTATCTGCAATTATTTCGGGGTCATTAACCTTGTCGGACAAATCCATATATCTTTTTTCAATATCCTCAAGTCTGTCAAACATTAATTAACCTCCACTGACTTACTATACTGCTATTTTAACCGTCCGCACACCGTTCTGTCAAGCCCTGCAAGGTCTTTGCCTACAGCAACCTGTATAAAGCCTGCTCCCTCCATAAGTCTGCTTACTGCCTCACCCTGATTATAACCAATTTCAAAGGCAAGCAGACCGCCCTTATTGAGAAAGCTGTGTGCGTTTTTGGTTATTATTCTGTAAAAATCCAGCCCGTCAGTACCGCCGTCAAGCGCACGCACAGGCTCAAAGTCCTTAACCTGCCTATCAAGGGTAGGTATAACCTCCCTTTCAATATAGGGTGGATTGCTTACAATTATGTCAAAGCTGCCCTGTACATTTTCAAAAACATTGCTTTTTATAAAGCTGATTTTGTCGGCAACACCGTTAAGTGCGGCGTTTTCCTTTGCCATGGCAAGAGCGCCCTCGCTTATGTCAAGCGCTGTACCGCTG
>CABUWB010000285.1 GCA_902495025.1 uncultured Eubacteriales bacterium | reverse complement strand
TAGAAGTCATGATATTTGCATATGTTATTTAACAACAGCAAATACTAATCTAGAAATAAAAGTAAATCCAGATTACGAATTTATGGAGAATGATATGTTAATAAACAACTTTTATGACAATATTATATCTAATCAAATAACAGTTTATTCTGAAGATAAAGAAGCTCGTTGGATGTTCAAATATTTATTAAAAGATTATATTAATAACTTAAATATTATCGATATAAAGCTTGGTTGCGATACACTACTTTCACTATTATATAATGACGCTTCTTATTTTAAAAATGTTCTTTTCGTATTAGACGGAGATAAAACGAAGGTATCAGGCAAATATAAAGACCTCCCCCAAAAATATCAGAATGTTATTTTCCTTCCGGGTAAAGCATCTCCAGAAGAAGTTATTTATAATTATTTAGTTCATTTGCCCGTAGGACACGAAATTTTAACAGATAATGCAAATAAAGGAATATCTATTAGATATTTTAAAGAGATTAATCCATTATCAAATCCAAAGTATAAGGATTTTTCTAAAAATCGCGAAAAATACAAAGAATGGTTTAATGATAATTTAACAATGCTAAACGATGTTAGTGTTTTAAAATATTGGAAAAGAGATAATGCTAAAGAATATACTGATTTTATAACGCAATTTATTAAATCGTATAATATTATAGCTTCAAGATGTAATTTACCTAAAATTCAATAATTTATTGTAATGTTCTTTTAGATATAGTCAAACTATTATCTATATGTTACAATAAGACAAGGAGGTGATAATATGTTCACAATATCGCCATTGAGATACCCCGGAGGCAAAACTAAACTATACAACAAAGTGTCAAAAATAATCACTGAAAATGGGTTACAAGGCTGTACCTACGTTGAGCCTTTTGTAGGCGGTGCAGGCTTGGCCATAAAATTACTTGATAACAATATCGTTGATAATCTCATTATCAATGACTATGACTATCATATTTACAGTTTTTGGTATTGTGTTATCCACCACTGTAATGAACTTATTGCACTTATTAGCTCAACTCCAATCACACTAGCCGAGAGGGAAATACAGAAAAATATATTTAACAATATCGATAAGTATTCAGTGCTTGAGGTTGCCTTTTCAACATTGTTTCTCAATAGAACAAACCGTTCAGGGGTTTTAAAGGCTGGTCCTATAGGTGGACAAAAACAAAACGGAAAATATCTACTGGATTGTAGATTTAGCAAAGAAAAAATTATTGAAAAGATTTTACATATTGCCCAATTCAAGGATAACATCGAACTTTTCAACCTCAACGCAGTTGATTTTATTGAAATTATTAACCGAAATAATGGACAACTTTTTGTAAACTTTGACCCACCTTATTACAACAAGGGGGCTGAACTGTACACTAATTTTTTTGTAGATGAGGACCATATTCAATTAAAAAACTCCATTGATAATGTTAATCACCCTTGGATAACAACTTATGACTATTGTGAATTTATTGAAAATTTATACCAAGAATATAGGCACGAAATCATAACACTATCATATAGCGCAGGTAAATCAAAAAAGGGGCATGAGCTTTTATTCTACTCTAATGATTTGCGTATACCAAACAACCAATAAAAAAGCCCCCTGCGCCAACAGAGAGCTTTAAACCGACTTACCAAGACAGATGCCCCGATATAATCAGCCGTCGCAAGCTATATTATATCACTCCCGCACCTGTTTTGGCAAGGTGTTATTTTTGTACCATCAAATATACAATATATAAGGAGCTGATATAATGACAACAAAATTAAGAGCTGCGGCTTACATCAGAGTAAGTACAGATGACCAGATAGAATACAGCCCTGCGGCACAGCGCAAGGCATTACAGCGTTATGCAGACAGCAACAATCTTGTTTTGCTGCAGGAGCACATTTACGTTGATGAGGGCATATCGGGCAGAAAAGCCGAAAAACGCCCAGAGTTTATGCGTATGATAGCAAATGCAAAAAACAAAAATAAGCCCTTTGATGTTATCCTTGTGCACAAATTTGACCGTTTTGCCCGTAACCGAGAGGATAGCGTTGTATACAAGTCTTTGCTGCGCAACAAATGCGGTATTAAGGTTATATCAATAACAGAGAACATTGAAGATGACAGGATAAGTCTGCTTGTTGAGCCTATGCTTGAGGCACTTGCGGAATACTACTCCGTAAACCTGTCAGAAGAGGTAAAAAAGGGTATGACCGAAAAGGCGCAGAGGGGAGAATACCAGACCACTGCACCACTTGGCTACAAATGGGAAAACGGCTCCCTTGTAATTGATGAACAGGAAAAGCCGTATATCGAATATATATTCAATTCTTTCTTAAATGGAATGTCACAGCAGCAGATTGCACGCAACCTCAACACTATGGGTGTAAAGTCCCACAGGGGCAACAAGATTGAAAACCGCTCCGTACAATACATATTGTACAACCCTGTTTACTGTGGTTATTCCCGATGGACGCCTACTGGCAGAATATCGGATAAGCGTATTTTTGACAGTCCCGACAGCCTTATTGTTAAGGGCAAGCACCCTGCTATAATCAGCAAGGAAACCTTTGACAATGTACAGGAAAAACTTGCGCAGGTAAAGGCTACCCATACACGAAAAGCACGACCTCAGACCGAATACAAGCATTATCTGAGCGGTATTTTCCATTGTGGAAACTGCGGTGCAAGCCTTGCCTTTTCGGGCAAGTCTAAAATGTTCCAGTGCTGGAAATACACCCATTCAATGTGCAACGTGTCCCATAGTCTTGCCGTTACAAAAGCAGAAAACGCTTTGCTTGATGAACTGCACCGTATCACCTCTGCCGAAAATATTATGCCGTATTTAAAGCATATTTCGCCGCTTACAAGCTCTTTAAACGAAAGCAAGGTATTTACCGCACAAATAAAAGAGCTTGAAAAAAGGCTCAAAAGGCTCAAAAACGGATACCTTGACGGAGTATTTGACCTTACTGAATACAAGGTCGAAAAAAGCTCCATTGAAGCAGAAATATCAGACCTTAATGCAAAGCTTGAAAAAGTCGAACACCCTGTATTTGACCCTGCTGCATTTCTATCCTAAGCGGCTGTCGTATACAACATAATTACCT
>CABUWB010000284.1 GCA_902495025.1 uncultured Eubacteriales bacterium | reverse complement strand
GTTAATGTTACTCCATAAACAATAATTTATATCAAGAAAAAAGAGCTATTGCAAAATCAACGCAACAGCTTTTTTTATATAATCAGCCTTCAATATCAGCAAAAAACACAGGCAGCTTTTCCTTTAATTCATTAAGCAGTATACCGCTTACTTCCCTTATCTGTGGGTGTGCGGCAGGCGCCGTTCTGAGTTTAAAGAAATGTCGCCATTCCCTTAAATTCATTGTAACAACAATTTCCGTTTTAAGGCTGTTTGGCAGTATGCTCCTTGCCTCCTCTGGCTTTGCACCTGCCTCAATCATTTTGTTGTAGGTATTTTCAATAAACTGCATGCTTTCAAGCCAGAGCTTGTAGTTTTCGCTCTCCTCGTCCCAGAAACAGGGCTTGATAAAGGTCAGCTCACTGCCAAATTTATCCTGGCTGTAATTGCAGTAGCGTGTACTCTCCTGCGAGTAGCTTGCAATGCGGTGTCTTACCATCTCATGTGTAACACCCCTGTCGCATATAAACCTTACGGTTATCTTTTCATGCTCCAGTACGGACTCATGCCCACGCTTGATAATGCTTGCAATAAATCTTTCGGCAGTGCCGTCACCTATTTTGCCCTCGCTTTTGTAGCAGGTGCGGCCGGCACGCTCAATTGTAAGCATAATTTTTTTTGCGTCAAGCTCGTCCTCTATAACATAATAAGGCTTAATAATCTTCATTTTACATTTCCCTTCTGCCCTCTAAGGCTCTGGATAAGGTAACCTCGTCAACATATTCAAGGTCGCTGCCAACAGGTACGCCGTTTGCAATACGGGTAACCTTAATACCAAGCGGCTTTATGAGCCTGCTTAAATACATTGCGGTAGTTTCACCCTCAATGCTTGTGCCCGTTGCCAGTATAACCTCCTCGGTCTGCTCGTTAAGACGGGCAAGCAGCTCCTTTATGCGCAAATCGTCCGCCGTTATATCCTTCATTGGCGATATTGCGCCATGCAGCACGTGATAAAGTCCCTTAAACTCCTTTGTCTTTTCATAAGCCGCCATATCCCTCGGCTCCTCAACCACCATAATAACATTGTGGCTGCGCTTCGGATTTGAGCATACGGGGCAGGGGTCCGTATCCGTAAGGTTACAGCATACGGAGCAGTATTTAACATTCTGCTTTGCCGCAAGTATGCTGCCTGCAAGCTGCTCAACATTTTCCTTTGGCATATTAAGTATATAAAAGGCAAGCCGCTGCGCCGTTTTACCGCCGACGCCCGGCAGCCTTGAAAGCTCCTCAACAAGCTTTGTTACGTAATTTCCGTAATAATTCATTAAAGCTCACTCTTTTCAGAAAAGACCGCCGGGAATACCCATGCCCGTAATCTGTCCCATTGTGCCTGTTACGGCATCGTCAGCCTGTCTTATAGCCTCGTTTACAGCAGTAAGCACCAAATCCTGAAGCATCTCAACATCATCAGGGTCAACAACATCAGGCTGTATTTCTATTGACTTTACTACCTTTTTACCCGTAATTACAACCTTTACCGCACCACCGCCGCTTGTAACCTCAAACTCCTTTGTTTCAAGGTCCTGCTGTGCCTGCTCCATCTGCTTCTGCATCTTCTGTGCCTGCTTCATAAGGTTGTTCATATTCATACCGCCCATGCCGCCGAAGCCGCCCATGCCGCCACGTCCTTTTGCCATTATAATAGTCCTCCTTAAATTTGCTGTTTACGCCGTATTTAACGGCAATACTTATTACATTATATTGTATATTCTATATTTTTTCAAGTATGAAATTAGTGTATAATTTTATTAAAAATTACCCGTTATAATCTCCGCCAGCAGAATAACCACAGGCAGGCTTACAACAGAGAGAATTGTGGAAACTGCAAATATCTCCGAGGCATACACTGCATTTTTATCGTAGTTAATTGCAAACATGGTGGCAGATGCCGCCGCAGGGCATGCCGCCTCGATAACAGAGGTAATAACCACAATTTTTTCAAAGCCGAATGGTGCAAAGAGCACTGCACACACAAGCGGCACAACAAAAAGCCTTAAAATTGTGATATAGTAAACCCTTATTTTTGCAACAGCCCTTTTCAAATCCGCCTGTGCAATTGTTGCGCCCGCAATAATCATAGCCATGGGCGAGTTCATTGCAGCAACCTGTTCAACCGCCTCGCCAACAGGCTTTGGAAAATGTATTTTAAGCACAAACATTATAAGTCCCAGCACACTGCATATAATGGCAGGCGAAACCAGCTTTTTTGCCATGGTTTTTAAGTCCGCCTTATCCATAACCTGCACAACGCCATGAGTCCACAGGCAGATATTAAACACCGTAAGATAGGCGGTAAGGTAAAGCACGCCCTCCATGCCAAAAATACCGTTGATAAGCGGTATACCTATAAAGCCGCAGTTTGAGTAGACAACCGACAGGCGCTCAATCTCAAAATCACTTTTGCCCTTTCTGACCATAATAAGCGAGATAATAATACCCACAATATGTCCTGCAACAGCAAGTGCTGCCGAGATGAGGAAGTTGCGCATAAGCCTTTCATCAACCTCAACCTGATAGGCATTAATTATCATAAGCGGATTTATAATGGTAAGCAGTACGGAGGTCAGCATTTTATTGCCCTTTTCCGTAATTATATCCTTTTTGAATGCCACAAAGCCCGTAAGGGCAATAATCAGCATAACAACAATTTTTTGCGCAGCAGTTAATGCAAGTTCCATTTTTCAATCAACCTTTCATATCTCTCCAGCAGTCGTCCCCCTCTTCAATTTCTGCCTTTCCACTTGTAACGTTAATTATATCCTTAATAAACCCCTCGCACCTGCTCTTTTCCACCAGTACGATAAACTCAACATCAGCGGCATAAATCGTATCCTCCAGTCTGTGTCCCTGCTGCATAATTTCATACTGTACCTTGCCGCTTAAGGTATAATCAACCTTAATGCTTACCCTTGTGTAAAGCACCATGGATATTATACCCGCCGCCGCAAGTCCGTCCTTTGCACCCCTTGTATACGCACGCACAAGTCCGCCCGTACCAAGCAGAGTACCGCCAAAGTACCTTGTAACAACGGCAACAACATCAGTTACCTCTGCACCCCTCAGCACCTCCAGCATGGGGAT
>CABUWB010000283.1 GCA_902495025.1 uncultured Eubacteriales bacterium | reverse complement strand
ATTTTGACGGCAAAAAATACAGCAGGGAATGTAAGAATATACTTATATCCTCTGCCTCATCAATTGAAACAGAGCTTAACTATACAGCAGGCGAAATACTATCCCTTTTAAGAGATAAAGCAAACTCCTGCAAATGCTCTGATATAGCTGTGCTTGTAAGCTCTGACAGCTATTATCTGCCGCTTAAAAATATATTTGAAAAATACAATATACCGTTTTTTACCGATGTAAGGCGTGATATTATGACTCATCCGCTTACTGAGCTTGTGCGTTCATTTTTCAAGGTGCTTTCTTCAAACAATGCCGCACCCACTGTTTTCAGAATGCTTAAAACAGGCTTTAACGACTTTACGGCAGAGGAAATTGCTCTTACCGAAAACTACTGTAAAGCCTGTGGCATAAGGGGCAAAAAATGGTTTGACGAATGGGAATATACCCTGAACGGCAAATACGAAAGCAAGCTCGACGAGCTAAACGACATACGCTTAAATGTATGCGATATGCTGGAGCATATTTTCTCCCTGCGCAAAAGCAGCAAAACCGTACGTGGTATTTCGGAAAGTATTTATGCCCTGCTTGATTATTTTGACGTTAAGCAGCGCCTTAGTACTCTTATTGACAAAGCAAGAGAGGATAACAACGAGGATGCGGTAAGGCTGCACACAATGATATGGGATACAACAGGCTCCGTATTCAGCAAAATGTGTGAGATTATGGGCGAGGATAAAATAACGCTTGATGAATATGGCAAGCTGCTTGAAACAGGCATACAGAATGCCTCACTCTCACTTATACCGCCCACCTGTGAAAGTGTAACTATAGCACAGTTTAACCGCAGCCGTCTGCCGGATATAAAGGTACTCTTTATGCTTGGTGTAAACGAGGGCATTGTACCACCTCACCACAACGACACAAACCTGCTTTCCGACAATGACAGATGTCTGCTTATGGAAAACGGCTGTGAGCTTGGCGGCGACAATATGCGTCTTATTAACAGGGACCGCTACAATATCTACTCCTATATAACAAAACCATCGCAAAGGCTTTATTTATCATATAATACAGGGCTTGAAAGCGGAATAAAATCCTCACTTATACAGGACCTTTGTGCAGCCTTTGATATAACTGTAAACGAAATACACCCCACAGCAGAAAGCATTGCTTCAATTTACTCGGACGAGCAGGCATTTGAGCTTTTGCTCCGCCATTTGTCAACGCTTAAAGATGATGCGGATATTTCACCGCTTTATAAGGCTGTTTATGCCCACCTTTCAGAAAACGAAAAATATGCCAAAAGGCTGAAAAATGTAAGCTCATGGCTTAATTTTTCAAATCCGTCATCAGAGAGTATACCAGAGGAGCTTGCCCGTCGCCTGTACCTTACCGATGAAGATACATTGTTATCAGGCATAACAGGGCTTCAGGACTATGCAAGCTGCCCTTACATGTACTTTTTAAGGCATGGACTTAAAGCCTTTGAAGGCGAGGATTTTGCGCCTGCTTTTACCGATTTTGGTACCTTTCTGCATAATATATTAAAGGCTTTTTCCGACAGAGTACAAAAGGAAAGAAGCTGGACGGATATTGACGATAAATATATAAACAGTAATGTGGAGGATATAGTAAATAACACCATTGCCGATTATAATGCAGGCTTTTTTGAGGCAACAGCAGTAGGTAAATATATGGGTGAGCGTGTTAAAGCTACTGCCGTAAGCACTATAAGTGCACTGTCCCGTAATATTGAGGGTTTTGTCCCCTATGGCTATGAAATAACCTTTGGCTCAGGTAACAATACTGCTCTGCCGCCGCTTATCTACAATCTTTCAGGCAAAGCAAAACTGATACTAAGCGGCTCAATTGACAGGGTGGACCTTTTTACCGACAGCAGCGACAATACCTATGTTAAAATAACGGACTATAAGTCCTCAAATTCACCGTCAGACATTTTCTCCGAGAAAAAATTGTTTATGGGTATTCAGCTGCAGCTGCCTGTTTATATGCAGGCGTATACAAATAGCGTTCCTTCAACCAAAGCAGGCGGATTTTTCTACTTTAAAATTGATAATCCTGTTTTTGACTCTGCAAAAGCTGACGCTTTTTCCGAGCTGCTTGCAGGAGGTATTCTTGTTGACAACAAGGAGGTTTTTGACGCTATACCCAAACAGGAGCAGAGTAAAATTACAGGCAGAAGCAGTGCATTCTTTAAAATACCCGAGCGCAGCATAGAGCGCCTTAATAACCATGTAAACGGCATAATAACCGATATGGGCAGCAATATAATAAGCGGCAATATAAATGCCAGACCGTCGCTTTATGCAAAGGATAAATCACCTTGCAGCTATTGTGCCTACTCCGCCGTATGCTGTTTTGAGCTTTGTCCAAATAAAAGCAGCCTTTACAACAGGCTTGATGATGACAAGCTAAAAGCAATTCATAATGAGGTTTTTTATGGTGATGAGTAATATATAACAGAAAAAAGCAGGCAATATACTTTGATTGCCTGCTTTTGTTATTTACTTCCAGTCCTTTGCAATATCCTCTATACTGCACCTGACAAGACTTTTATTTTTAATGTAGAAGATTTTATCACAGTTTTTAATTGTACGCTGCTTGTGCGATATAAAAATACAGGTACGGTTTTCAAGCTTTTTAATATTTTCAAGCAGAGCCTTTTCTGTTGCCTCATCAAGAGCAGAGGTAGCCTCATCAAGCAAAAGTATGGGGGCATCGCTTAAAAGCGCTCTTGCAACGGCTATACGCTGTATCTGTCCCTCGCTGAGTCCCAGACCACGTTCACCTATTACCGTTTCCATACCGTCGGGCAGTGAATTAATAAATTCCCAAATCATGGCTGATTTTGCCGCCCTCATAACATCATACGAGGATGCCTCGCTGTTGCAAAAGGCTATATTTTCCCTTATGGTACCCGACAAAATCATATTGCCCTGTGGAACATAGGCAAACATTTTTCTAAGTCCGCTGTCAATATCCACCCTTCCGTCTATGGTTTTAAAATAAAGGCTGCCCTTATCCGCCTCAATAAGCCCCAGTATCAGCTTCATAATTGTACTTTTGCCTATGCCAGACGGACCTGCAACAGCGGCAATTTCACCCTTATTAAT
>CABUWB010000282.1 GCA_902495025.1 uncultured Eubacteriales bacterium | reverse complement strand
CCGACGGGTGGCAGATTATTGATGAGCTGCGCCCATACGCAAAGGATTGTATCACCAAGCCGACATTTGGCAGTGTAGAGCTTGCACAGCGCCTTGCAAAGGAAAATGCTGCCGAGCCTATAGAAAGTATAGAGCTTATAGGCGTGTGTACATCAATTTGCGTAATAAGCAATGCCATGCTTATTAAGGCTTATCTGCCCGAGGTGCCTGTCAGCGTTAAGGCGGACTGCTGTGCCTGCGTAAGCGAGGAAAGCCACAATGCGGCGCTTACTGCCATGGAAACGGCACAGATTGAGATTGTGAGGGATTGATATGGAAAAAGTAACACAGGATATGGAACGTAATCTTTCAATGGTTATGGATTTTTATGAAATGACTATGAGCAACGGCTATTTTGAGGAGCACAGCAGAGGTGCAAGGGTTGCCTTTGATGTATTTTACAGAAAAAATCCTGACGACGGAGGCTTTGCAATTTTTGCAGGGCTTGAACAGGCGGTTGACTATATTCTAAACTTACATTTTGACAAAAGTGATATTGATTATTTCCGCAGCTTTGGCATATTTTCAGAGGATTTTTTAAGCTACCTTGCGGATTTTAAATTTACAGGTGATGTGTATGCCTTTCCCGAGGGTACTGTTATGTACCCTAATGAGCCGATTATTACGGTTGTTGCACCGCTTATTGATGCACAGCTTGTTGAAACTGCACTGCTGCTGCAGGTAAATCACCAGTCGCTTATAGCTACCAAAACAAGGCGCATTGTGAATGCGGCAAAGGGCAGGCTTGTGTCGGATTTTGGCGCAAGGCGTGCACATAATATGGATGCTGCCGTATATGGTGCAAGGGCGGCTTATATAGGCGGTGCGTCATCTACTGCAACGGTGCTTGCAGGCAAAATGTTCGGTATACCGGTAAGCGGTACAATGGCGCACAGCTGGGTTATGTTTTATAAGGACGAGTTTGACGCATTTAAAAAATATGCAGAGCTTTATCCAGACAATACCGTTCTGCTTGTTGATACCTATGACGTTGTTGAAAGTGGCGTACCCAATGCAATAAGGGTTGCAAAGGAGGTACTTGCGCCTATGGGCAAACGCCTTAAAGGCATAAGAATTGACAGTGGCGACCTTGCATACCTAAGTAAAAAAGCGAGAAAAATGCTTGATGCGGCAGGGCTTGAGGACTGTAAAATTGTTATCTCCAACAGCCTTGATGAGTTTACAATTACATCTCTTATAAATCAGGGTGCCATGGTCGACAGCCTTGGTGTTGGTGAAAGGCTTATAACCGCAAGAAGTGAGCCTGTTTTCGGTGCGGTGTACAAAATTGCGGCAGTGGAGGAAAACGGTGAGTTTGTGCCACGCATAAAGCTGTCTGAAAACGTGGAGAAAATCACAAATCCGGGTCTTAAAAAGGTATACAGAGTTTATGACGGCGAGGGTAAGGCTGTTGCCGACCTTATAGCAAAGGCTGATGAAACGGTTGACCTGTCACAGCCTTTCCGTTATGTTGACCCTAAAAAGCCATGGAAAAACCGCTACTTTGAGGGATTTACCGCTAAGGAGCTGCAAATACCTGTTATTATCGGCGGCAAGGCTGTTTATGAGCGCAGGAGCGTGGGTGAAATTGCAGACTATGTCAGAAAGCAGCTTGCCGAGGAAATATGGGTAGAGGAGCAGCGTTTTGAAAATCCTCATACCCACTATATGGATATGACGCCCGATTATTATGAGATGAAAATGGAGCTTCTTAATGATTCAAGAAAGGTGCACTGACGATTTCCTGTTGCCTGTGCAGTAAAATTATGCTATAATCGGTTGCAGAGGTGAAATTATGATTTACAGTGATATTTTGCAGGCTATGGGTAACACACCCATAATCAGGCTTAACCGTATGGCTGATGAGGACAGTGCGCAGATACTTGTTAAGTTTGAGGGTCTTAATGTGGGCGGCTCAATTAAAACACGCACCGCTTTTAATATGATTTGTGATGCCGAAAAAAAGGGGCTTATTAATAAGGATACAATAATTGTTGAGCCTACAAGCGGCAATCAGGGTATAGGTCTTGCACTTGTGGGTGCAGTAAGGGGCTATGAAACCAAAATTATTATGCCCGACTCCGTAAGTGAGGAGCGCAGAAAGCTGGTTGAGCATTACGGCGCAGAGGTTATACTGGTGCATGATGCAGGTGATATAGGTGCCTGTATTGATGAATGTATACAGCTTGCCCTTAAAATGCAGAGTGAAAATGACAGAGTGTTTGTACCACAGCAGTTTGAAAACCCTGCAAACTCCGCTATCCAGAGGGAGCAGACAGGCAGGGAGATACTTGAACAGGTGAATGCACCCATACATGGCTTTTGCTCGGGTATAGGTACGGGCGGCACAATTACAGGTATCGGTGAAACGCTGAAGTCAGCTAATCCCGATATTGAAATATGGGCGGTTGAGCCTGAACATGCTGCAATTCTCTCGGGCGGCTCAATAGGTACGCATTTGCAGATGGGTATAGGCGACGGTGTTATACCTGCCATACTAAACAGGGATATTTACAACGACATCTGCATTATTAAGGACGAGGAGGCTATACGCACTGCAAAGGAGCTTGCCTCCAAAGAGGGCATTATGTGCGGCATTTCAAGCGGCACAAATGTTGCTGCTGCAATAAGGCTTGCCAAAAAGCTTGGCAGGGGCAAAACGGTTGTTACAATCCTGCCAGATACAGCGGAGAGGTATTTTTCCACACCATTATTTGAATAAAATTTTTCAGCCTTGAAGGGGACTCTCTTTAAGGCTTTTTGTTTGCAAAAACAAAATATTTAATTTATCGTATATTTTAAGGTAAAGGTTAAAATTTAGTACGGAGGTAGATTATGAATATAGGCATTTTTACCGATACCTATTACCCTGAGGTAAACGGTGTTGCCAACTCGGCTTATGAGCTGAAAAAGGGGCTTGAAAAAAGGGGACACAGGGTATATATTTTTACGGTTACAAATCCACAGGTTAAAAGAAACAGCGAAAATAATGTTTTCAGAATACCCAGTGTGCCTTTTATTTTTATGCGTGAAAGGCGGCTTGGCTATCCTGTTTTCAGGCTTGTTAAAAGGCGTATAAAAAAGCTGGGGCTT
>CABUWB010000281.1 GCA_902495025.1 uncultured Eubacteriales bacterium | reverse complement strand
CAAAATATCCACAACACATACGCAAAAAAGCCTTTGATGAATATGGTATTTTCAATAAAACTCAGAAAACAAATTCCGATTTTGGCAAAGAGATTAAGAAGCTGATTGATACGAATGGGCGTGAATAACTTGTGATATTTAATGACACTATTGAAACTTCTATCAACACAAATATGAGGGGCGGTTAAGCAGATATCTGCTCAACCACCCTATAAATTCATTAAAAAACATCATAGAAAGCTAATTTACAGAAAAACTTTCACACCTTTTTAAATGCACGCATGCGTTTATTTAATACACTGTCTCTTTTTCCCGGCTCCACCACTCTGCTTATAAAAGCGGAGTTAGTTTTTGTGTTAGGCGGATGGTTTGACGTTTACGTTTTAACCTTCCCCCCATCATATTAAAATATTTCTGTATAAAGAGAAAAGACCCAAACCTTTTGGAATGAGTCTTTATCTATCCGTGTCTTATACGACAGCCCCTAAAACTTATATTATTTAATTAAGCCTCTGTCAAGCAGGACATTTTCAATTACATCTTTAGGTATTACAAACTCAGGTGAACCCATATATCCTGGTGCAACTGTATATTCATCAAACAGTATAACAAGCCTGCCGTCAGCATTTATATAAAAGGTCTGGTCATTGGTTATGGTCTTAAAATCCTCTTCAGGCATATCGGCACTGTCCACAAAGTAGATCACATTTTCATCAGCTTGCATTTTCGAATGCATCTGTTCCTTTATATTTTCACTTATAAGTGTAATGTAGCTGTCATCCTTAAACAAACTTTCAAGTGATACAACCGCTTTATTTTTCTTATCTATTGTATATGCCTTATGTTTAACTGCACCTGACGCTGCCACCTCCTCGGTAGTATAGACAATTGAAAATACGCTTTCATTGTCCGCTTTTACCTCATATCCCGTATATATTCCTATGTGCCCTTCTCCGCCGCCAGCGATTATAGCCTGAAGCTCCTTTTCAAAGGCGACATACTGTTTTTGTCCATCTGATATAAACTCTCTGTTTAGGTTATCCTCAAGTTTTTTATCACCAAGACCACTTATCTGCGGTGTATTAATCTGAACCTCTGCACCATTCTCATTTACATTATATGCCCTTACATTTATAACACGTACAATTCCGCCTAAAACAGGCACATCTGCAAAACCAGCAGCTATTGCAGGGCTTACATTTACTGCCACCGTAAAAGCTATGGCAATTACCGACGCAACTGTACCTGCACATTTGGCAGAACCGAAGCGGTGTTTGTTTTTTGTATCTCTGATAGTCTTTCTTACCATAAAATCAAGCTCCTTTGGTATCTTCGTATTTTCGTAATCGATTTTTAATTTTTCCAGTTTGTTATCCATATCAATCAACCTCCTTTAACTCAATTTTCAAAATATCAAGTGCCTTATAAAGACGTGTTTTGACGGTACTTAAATTTACACCAAGTATTTTTGATATATCACTGAGCTTCATATCCTCAAAAAAGCGCATTATAATTATTGTTCGCTGCTGCTCGGATAAGGCGTAAAGGCTGTCAGTAATTGAAATATTTTCGCTTATATCCTCTTGTGAACCATCACTTAAACTTTCTATTGTGTCGGTAAGTACAGTTCGCTTGTTTTTGCGCATATAATCCAATGCAGTGTTTACAAGTATACCATAGTACCAGCTTTTTACACTTGCTATATCTTTAAGCGTACCCGCCTTGTCAAGTGCCTTTACTATTGAGTCCTGTACAATGTCAAGCGCCTGCTCCCGGTTGCGTACATAGCTGTATGCAAGGCGGTAAAGGCTGTCCTGGTTTAATATTATGTATTGCTCTATTGCCTCACGTTTTCTGTTCATACCTGTCCTCCTTTTCATTTGTTTCTACTTTATAGACGTATGTTGGTGGCATAAAAGTTTGAGCATTTTTAAAAATTTTTGAAATATAAAAAGAGACTGTTGCAAATTAGTATTATTTTTACTGATTTGTCCACAATCCTTTTTTCAGTACAATTAAATTAGCTTTTTCATCAAATTCAGTTTTTAACTTTCCACCCATCATATTAAAATATTTCTGTATAAAGAGAAAAGACTCAACCTTATATATAATATTTCCTTTAATCGTGCTTTACCTGAGCCATTTGGACTGGTAAAGATTAGCACCATAGGCTTTTTCTCTGACATATTTCTTTTCTCCATCCGCAGTTTCTATATACGCTCTTTTACTTATTCTATCATACTTGGCAATTGGCTTTTTACATATTTTCGCTCTGTTAATGGCAGATTTTACAGTTTCTCTCGCTCTTAAGTCCATCTCGGCATCATTTTCCGAAATTGCTGTCCTAGAGCTACCTGCCGGCACAATCGTTACTGAACGATTGTCTCTCAATTTTATTGTTCTGCTCATGCTCTAATTCTCCTTTATGAAATTATATCATAAAAAAGGCTATGCGCTGCTTAAATCTCTTTTTTCAAATTCAACTGCCTTATCTTTTATGAAGCTTGTTATATTATCATTTATACTCGAAAAATCAGACAGCTTCCCATCGATTTTAGAGAAGCCGTCTAATTTTAACACATCTTTTAATTTTAATACATAAAACTTTTTTTAATAAATGCCTCGTCAGCATACACTATTTGAACATCTTTTTTTGTATCAGTTACAGGCTCGTCAGCTTCTAATATTTCAGCCAACTTAACCGCTTCTTTTTCCCCAATTACAAACTCCTTTGTAAAGCTTGAAGTAGCCATAATATAACTTATGTGGAGCAGGACAAATAAAACAAGTTTTATTTGGACGCGAGCATAAGTTACCGAGTCGACAGACGAGGTATTATAGTCTTTTGCGAAGCAAAAGGGAAATAACACGAAGTGTTATTTTGTTGCGAACAAAGTTCGCATACTATCAATTACTCCTTTTAAATTAATACATCCGTAACATCTCTAATTACAGTACATATCAAAGAATATTTTATGTCAAATTCTTTTTCTTTATTCTTTACGTTTTCAATTTAATCCTATTACTGCAAATGAAAAGTTGACATATTTTTAATTTAGCAGTACAATAATATTAGTAATTGGATCTGTGTTTTTGGATGTATACTTGAGTGAACCTAAGAAATTTAATCACTTTTAAAACACAT
>CABUWB010000280.1 GCA_902495025.1 uncultured Eubacteriales bacterium | reverse complement strand
TAAGACAGTCGGCAGGTATGGTTTTTCAAAATCCCGACAATCAGCTTATTACCTCAATTGTTGAGGAGGACGTTGCCTTCGGACCTGAAAATCTGGGCATTCCCTCTGCCGAAATACGTGAAAGGGTGGATTTTGCCCTTAAAACGGTAAGTATGGACGAATTCAGACGTACTGCGCCAAATCTGCTCTCGGGCGGACAAAAGCAGAGGATAGCAATTGCAGGCATACTCGCCATGAAGCCACGCTGTATTGTGCTTGATGAGCCTACCGCCATGCTTGACCCCGTAGGCAGAAAAGAGGTTATTGAAACCGTTATGCGCCTTAACAGGGAGGAGGGTATAACAATTATCTTTATTACCCATTATATGGAGGAGGCTGCGCTTGCTGACAGAGTGGTGGTAATGGAAAAAGGCAGGGTTGTTATGGACGATAAGCCAGGTGAAATTTTCTCTAAAGTAGAGGAAATGAAAAAGCTGCGCCTTGACGTACCACAGGCAACGGAGCTGATATATGAGCTTAATAAAAAGGGCTTTAATCTTGACCCGCATACGCTGACAATTGAGCAGGCTGTTGATGGCATTATGAAGCATGGCTTTAAGGACAATATTAAAGCTGATATTACCAGATGCAGCAGTGATGAATATACAAAGATGGAAAATATAATTGAGGTTAAGCATCTTACCCATATTTACGGCAAAGACTCTGCGTTTGAGAGCGTTGCACTTAACGATGTGAGCTTTGAAATTGGCGAGGGTGAGTTTATTGGTCTTATAGGGCATACAGGCTCTGGCAAAAGCACCCTCATACAGCACCTTAACGGACTTGCAAAGCCGGGCAGCGGCACAGTCCTTGTTGACGGTGAGGATATTTTTGGTGGCAGCGGCGACCTTATTGCATTAAGGCAGAAGGTGGGGCTTGTATTTCAGTACCCAGAGCATCAGTTATTTGAGGCAACAATCTATAAGGACGTTGCCTTCGGACCTAAAAATTTAGGACTTTCCGCAGAGGAAACCGATAGGCGTGTAAGGGAGAGCCTTGCCCTTGTAGGTATGGACGAGAGCTATTTTGAAAAATCTCCATTTGAGCTTTCGGGCGGTCAAAAAAGGCGTGTTGCAATTGCGGGTGTGCTTGCAATGAATCCAAAAGTGCTTGTGCTTGATGAGCCTGCCGCAGGACTTGACCCCTACGCAAGGGAGGAAATACTGGGCAATATTAAGCGTATGCACGATACGCTTGGCATTACGGTTGTGCTTGTATCGCATTCAATGGAGGATATTTCACGCTTTGCTGACAGAATACTTGTTATGAACAGCGGCAGGGCGGAAATGTTTGATACAGTTAAGAATGTATTTTTACAATCAAAGCGCCTTACGGAAATAGGGCTTGCTGCACCGCAGATTAGCCTTATTATGGACAGGCTGTGTGATAACGGTATTATTGTACCCAAGGATGTTTACACAGTCGGTGAGGCTGCGGATATTTTAAGTAAAATTATGAGGTGACGGCAATGAATATTACTATAGGTCAGTATTATCCTGTGGACTCGTTTATCCACAGGCTGGACGCAAGGTCAAAAATAATTGCCACCATGCTTTATATTATAGGTCTTTTTGCTGCGGGCGGCATTGTGGGCTACCTTATAGCCTTTATGCTGCTTGTGCTTATGGTTGTGCTTTCAAATGTACCGTTTAAGCTTATGCTTGGCGGACTTAAAGGCATAATTGCAGTTATTATTTTTACTGTTGTACTTAACCTCTGCTTTACAAGGCAGGGTGAGGTTGTGTTTGCCTTTGGCATACTTAAAATTACGGACTACGGCATTATACTGTCGGTCAAAATGGCGGTAAGGCTTATTATGCTTATTATTGCGTCCTCTGTTATGACGCTTACCACCTCGCCTATTGAGCTGACGGTGGGTATGGAGTATCTTTTAAGCCCGTTTAAAAAGATAGGTGTGCCTGCACATGAAATATCCATGATGATGTCAATTGCATTGAGGTTTATACCTACGCTTATAGAGGAGCTTGACAAAATAAAAAAAGCACAGATGGCAAGAGGTGCAAGGTTTGATACGGGCAAGCTCACAGAGCGGGCAAAAAGCCTGCTGCCGCTGCTTGTGCCGCTGTTTGTGTCGGCATTCAGGCGTGCGGACGAGTTGGCAATGGCTATGGAGGCACGCTGTTACAGGGGCGATATTAACCGTACCCGTATGAATGAGCCAAAGCTTTGCAGAAACGATTATATAACAATAGTAATTTTTACATTGTTTGTGGCTGCTGCTGCGCTTTTAAGGCTGTGGAGGTTATGATATGAAGGTTTTGCTTACCGTTGCCTATGATGGCAGCGGCTATTACGGCTGGCAGAGGCAGAGAGGTTTTGTTACCGTACAGCAAAGGCTGGAGGAGGGACTTTCGGCACTGCTGAAAAAGGATATTGTAGTAAGAGGTGCAAGCCGTACCGATACGGGTGTACATTCGCTTGGACAAAGGGCGGTGTTTACCGATGATACGCTTACAATACCTATTGAAAAAATACCCTATGCGCTTAACAGCTTTCTGCCCGAGGATATTGTTATTACCGCCGCTGAGGAGGTTGACGAGAGCTTTCATCCCCAGTACAGTGTAACAGACAAAACATACGAATATAAAATTTTAAATGCGGATTTTAAAAATCCCATGCTTAACAGATATACAGAGTTTGTAAGACAGAGGCTTGATGTTGACAAAATGCGTATGGCATGCCCGTATTTTTTGGGTGAACACGACTTTAAAGCATTTTGTGCAACTGGCGGCTCGTCCAAAACAACGGTAAGGTCAATTTACAGCCTTGAGGTTGAAAAGGAAGATAACATAATTACAATAAGGATAAACGGAAACGGCTTTCTTTATAATATGGTGCGTATTGTTGCAGGTACGCTTGTCTATGTGGGGCTTAGCAAAATCAAGCCAGAGGAAATTGAGGATATTATATCCTCGTGCGACAGGGCAAGAGCAGGCAAAACGCTTTCGCCAAACGGTTTGACATTAATGGAGGTAAATTATGAGTGATACTAATGAAATGAGAGAGAAAAAGTCAAAAAGCGGACTTATAATTGCGCTTGTTATTGTGGCAATAATTTTAGGCGGTGCAGTGTTTGGCATTGTAAAGTTTAAAAGGTT
>CABUWB010000279.1 GCA_902495025.1 uncultured Eubacteriales bacterium | reverse complement strand
TCTATAATAAAGATTTTGTATCTGTTGCGGTAGGGCTTAATCTCAACATTTTTATTGATATATTCCCTTACATCATCTACAACAATATTGCTGCGCCTTTTGCCGTTTTTATCAAACCCACGCCTTACATATATTATGTCGGGATTGTTGCCGCTTTCAAAGGTTTCACAGCTTATACATCTGCCGCAGGGAGATAAGCCGCCCTCCTCACAGTTAAGGGTTTTGGCAAAGGTATTTACAATTGTGTGCTTGCCGCTGCCCCTTGCGCCGTCAAAAATATAAGCATGGTTAAGCCTGTTGTTTTGTATGGCGGTTTTAAGGCTGTGTATTATTCTTTCATTTCCTATAATATTATCAAAGCTGTACATACCCTTTACCATTCAAGCAGTGTTTCTATTTCCTTTAATATAATGGCATGCAGCTCCTGTGCATCTTTTAAGGCATCAAGCATTTTAATACGTTTTTTATTGCGCCTTGCAAGGCTTACATAGCCATCATATACTCTCTGATGAAAATTAAAATGCTCCGACTCTATCCTGTCAAGCTCTGCCTGTGCCCTTTTGCGTTTTAAACCGTCCTCAGGCTTTAAACGCAGAAAGAAGGTAATGTCAGGCTCCAAATCCTCTACAGCATAGCGGTTAAGGTTGCGTATTCTGCGCTCACCCATTCCCCTTGCGTAGCCCTGGTAAACAAGGCTGGAGTCCAGAAAGCGGTCGGATATAACAATACTGCCGTCTTTAAGTGCAGGCATAATAACCTCGTTTACAAGCTGTGCCCTTGCTGCTGCATAGAGCATAGCCTCGGTCATCTGACACATTTCGGCATTATTTTTATCAATAATAATTTCTCTGATTTTTTCACCGATTGCAGTACCGCCGGGCTCTCTGACACAGATAACACTGTAGCCCTTATTCTCAAGATAATCCCTGAGCATATTTATCTGAGTGGTTTTTCCCGCTCCATCAGTACCTTCCATTGTAATAAATAAGCCCGACACAGCCGCACCTCCGAAATTAGAATAAAAATTAATTACACAAGTGTAATTATAGCATACTTTATTTTTACAGGCAATACAAAAAAGACTCATGAGCATAACTCATGAGCCTTTTTGTTAAGGAAACTCTAATTAATTCATCAAAGCAGCTTTGAGATTAAATTTTTCAGACCGACGAAAGCGACCGCAGGCGTAGCAAAAAAGCTACGTCAAGGGAGTTTGAGGAAGGTACGGAAAATTTAAGCCAAAACTGTAAAGAATTAATTAATAAGAGGTTCCTAAAAATTATTCTGCTGTAATAAGCTCCACAGGGAATTTATACTCGGTATTAAGTGATTTTTGAAGGATACATGCGGCATTATTAGCCGTTAAGGTTGTATCATCAACTACCATAATATTTATAATACCCTGCTGTGTAATATCAGTTTCAGGTGAAAGCACATACTGCAGTGCAAGTGCCGCATCATTTGCAGTTACAACGCCGTCACAGTTTGCATCGCCAAGTATTGGCTGAACAGTTGCGGCTGTAATGGAAATATCACTGAATGCAGTTACATTGGTACGCACAAGCTCACTTGAATCCTGTGCAGCCTCGGTAGCAAAGCCTATATAACAGGTTTCTGGAAGAGTAGTTGACTCAAACTCCCATAAGGTATACCAGTTTTCCTTATCAAGTGATGAGGAAATTGTGAGCTTATCGCCTGTTCTAGTAATTCTGCCATAGCCGCTGTTAGGTGTCTGACCCTGTTTAACAATAGGCACACCCATAAATCTTAACTGGGCTGCATTTGCTCCGTCCTTAGTTCTTACAAAGGCAGCAATATTTTTAGCCTTTACACTCTGACCGGTTACATCTGTACCGCCCTCATAGTCCTCGCCTTTAAGGTAAGTAAGTGCTGCCATATAAAACTCCGAGCTTGGGTCAAGGCTTGCCCTTACCATAATACCCGACTTCTGGAGATAGTCAATCTTTGCAAGATTATCAATCTTAGCAATAAAATCAAAGTCGCCGTTTACCATCTGATAGTCAAAGTGGCAAACATCAGGGGACTGTATACCGGAGGTCTTTGTAATACCGATACGTCCGCTGCCCTGTGAATATAATGTACCTGTTTCTGCATCATAACGGTCAACACCAATGGCTGCATTGCTGCCAATTTCCATACTGCTAAAGCCGTCAAGGTTTGCATCGCCCTTAACTACGGTTACAGGCACAGCCTTTGTAAAGCTCCTGCTGCTGCCGACATTGCCTAAAAGGCAGGCAAGGTTATATACTCCTGCCACATCAGGTGTAAATGTAAGCGAGCCGTTTTCAGCAACAATTTTATCATTTAAGTAAACCTTTGCATTAACAAGCTTAGTTCCTTCAACAGTGTAGCTCTTACCGCTGGTAAGTACAGCTCTGCCGTTGTTTGCTGCCATTACATCCACGCCGTTTTCGTCAACTATCTTTTCAATTTGTCCATCAGTAATTTCATTTTCATTAACAGCGGTATTCTCACCCCAGTCATCAACAAGCTTGCCTGCATAAACCTCAATGTAGGAATAGCCGTTATACTTGCTTGTTTCATCCTCAATTACCTTGCATGAGTCTGAAGAATCATTAGGATTAAGTCCGTTTTCGGTTTCAAAATCAACAGGCAGACCATCATTATCGGTATCTGTAATTTCCTGTGCAAAGGTAACTGTATCAAAGCCGCCTGCCTCTGCCTGGTCATTGATAAACGCACCGCCGCCTGTCATTACCTCAAAATACAGTCTGTTGTCCTGTGGGTCACGCATTTTGCTTGCGCCTGCATTTGCAAGTACATTTGCGTATGCAGCCTCAGCACTTTCAGGTACATACTCCTCTTTCAGCTCTACCTTTGATGTAAGCTGGTTTGCAGCACCTAAATCCATCTCATAAAAGCCCTTTGTATTGTCTGCGGTAACCTCATCACTGGAGGTCATAACGTTGCCGTCAATATAGTATGAGCTCTTGTATTGAGAACTGCTGTCGCAGTCAAAGAAACGTGTTTTTACCTTTTCAATTGTTTCCGGACCAGGCTTATAGTAGTTGCCTACAAAGTTAGCCTGTCCATTGCCCCTTTCACCACCATAGGTTGAGTTATGACCCCAGTCATAAACAACATTGTTGGCAAAATCGAGCTTATTTTCATATCGTATGCCATTA
>CABUWB010000278.1 GCA_902495025.1 uncultured Eubacteriales bacterium | reverse complement strand
CAGTGTTGCGTAAGCCGACTCAAATTTAAGCGAAAGATTTTCACCGCCGTAATACTGACCAAGCACCAGCTTGGAGCCTGTTGTTGTGGCAAAAATATCAAAGCCGAAGGTCTGCATTGTACCTATGGCACAAATTAAAAGCACCGACAGCGAGAATATGCCAAGCATATACTTAACCGCCCTTTCACCCGATATAAAGCTCATTGCCATTATAAACAGCACACCGTAGCTTAAAAGCACAAAAAAGCCCTCGTAACGCTCGCTTATGCCCCAGAAAGCAATACTCTTATAGCTTGAAAATACAGCGGAAACAAGGCATAAACCTACATAAGCATACATAATATATGAGGGCAGTGCCTTTAAGCGCAGCTTAACCCTCTTTTCCTCCAGCACAAAGCCAAGAGCGATATACGCCGCCATAACAAGCGCAAGTATACATATACACACCGCCTTGTTATAGGAGAACATATCATTTATCATGCTGCTTGCACGTATAATGCCGTACTCATGCTCACCCACAGGCACACGCCTTATGCGTACTATAAGCGGAATTATTGCCGCCGCAAGCATAAGTAAAAAAGCCATGCCCTTATCAACAAAGCCACCGTCAGTATTGTAATTATTTATATTTTTTGTTTTACCTGCCATATTAACACCTCAAAATCAAACTTATTCAGTATTTTAGTATAACACAAAACAAAATATTGTACAAGAAATTTTGGTACATTAATTATATTGTAACAAAAAAGCGCCCCAACGAGCGCTTTTCATCATCTGTTATCAATCTTTTCGGGGTACATATCGTGCTGTGTCAGCCTGTCAAAAGCGACCTTTTCCCACACTGTACCCTTTCTGCCGTAGTTACAGTAGGGGTCAATGGATATGCCGCCCCTTGGTGTAAACTTGCCCCACACCTCAATATATTTAGGGTCCATAAGGCTGATTAAATCCTTAATAATGGTATTTACGCAGTCCTCATGGAAATCACCATGGTTTCTGAAGCTGAAAAGGTACAGCTTTAAGCTCTTGCTCTCCACCATTTTTACATCGGGTACATAGCTTATATAGATTGTTGCAAAGTCGGGCTGACCTGTAATGGGGCAAAGGCTTGTAAACTCGGGGCAGTTAAACTTTACAAAATAATCATTATCCTGATGCTTGTTTACAAAGGTTTCCAGTACCTCGGGCGCATAGTCCTGCGAATATTCGGTTTTATTGCTGCCAAGCTTGGTTATGCCTTTTGTTTCCTCACTGCTTCTGCTCATGGTTTCCTCCGTTTAAATGGTATTCTTTACTGCACTCATTCTGGTTTCAAACACCTTAATTATTGCTGCACCAAGTATTGCGGGGGCTATCTCACCCACACAGAGATTAAGTGCAAGCACAGGATAAGGCACGCCCGTAAAGCCCGAAAGCCACACAGGCACTATAAGCCCCGGACCTAAAATAATAGGTACGGCAACCAGAAAGAACGGCAGCCTGAATTTTTTTACAAGATATACGCAAAAAGAGGTTATTATACCCACTCCGCAGCCGCCGAGCATATCAACAATGCCCATACCGCCTAAAATATTGGATACAAGGTTTGCAAGACCGAGCGGCAAAACAAGAAAAGGGAATACATAGCTCAATGAGTAAAGTGCAGTAGCAATTCTTACCTGCACAGCGCCAAAAGCAAAGCTCTGTGTGCAGTACATCACAACAACGTAAAGCGCAATTACCATAGCCGAAATTGTCAGCTTTTTAGAGGTATTGATTTTTAAATCACTCATCATGCTATCACCTCCTTATATACATAAAAAAATACACCCAAACAGGGTGCACGCAAATAAAAATATCTTTGCTGTTTCCCTAGTTTTGTTTACCGACAGGATGGTTACGAACTGTCCGCTATTTAAGCAAAGGTATTATATCATATAAGCCACGCTGTGTCAACCGCTTGTAATATGCTTAAAAATATTGTATAATTACAAAAAACGAGGAGGTTTAATATGCAGGTAACATATATTACACACAGCTGCTTTTTAGTTGAAACACAAAACATCCTGTTTTTATTTGATTATTTCGAGGGTGAGCTGCCCGCATTAGATACCTCAAAGCCGCTTTACTGCTTTGCAAGCCATTCGCATGGCGACCATTTTTCTGAAAGGCTTTTTGAGGCAACCTCGCCACACCCTAACGCACACTATATACTCTCAGATGATATATTTAAAAGCCGTATACCGCAGGAGCTTACAGCAAAAACTGATTTTATCGCACCAGCTCAGATTATAGTGCTTGACGGCATGAGCATTAAGGCACTTAAATCAACCGATATGGGCGTTGCCTTTGTAATTGATGAAAATGGCACGCTCATTTACCACGCAGGCGACCTTAACTGCTGGCAGTGGGAGGAGGAAAGCGACGAATACAACCGCACAATGGAGCAAAACTATATTAAGGAAATTGAAAAGCTGGACGGTTTGCATTTCAAGCTTGCCTTTATACCGCTTGACCCAAGGCAGGGCGAGGATATACGCCAAAAGGGGATAAAAATTTTTCTTGAATATGCAAATGCGGAAAATATATTCCCCATGCACCTTTGGGATAATTATGACATAGCGCCTGCCCTTGCCGCACAGATGGGTACGGAGGAGGCAGAGCTTATGCGCTGCTGCTCACACAAAAACGAAGTATTTGAAATAACGGAGGATTAAAAAATGAAATTTACCTTTGCACACAACAATTTTAATGTAATTGACCTTGAAAAGAGTCTTGATTTTTATAAGGAGGCTCTGGGGCTTACCGAGCTGCGCCGCAAGGAGGCTGCCGACGGCAGCTTTATACTGGTTTATCTTGGTGACGGCACAACGGCGCACAGCCTTGAGCTTACATGGCTACGTGACTGGGAAAAGGACAGCTATGACTTAGGTGACAATGAATTTCACCTTGCCTTTGTTACAGATGATTTTGACGCTGCATATAAAAAGCATAAGGAAATGGGCTGTATCTGCTATGAAAACCCTACAATGGGCATTTACTTTATAGCTGACCCCGATAATTACTGGATTGAGATTGTACCTGCCAGATAATGACAAGAGCTGTCAATTTGAGCAGATATTATTTAAGGGATGAATGAAGATAAATTAGAGTTTATAGGACAGAATTAACAAACCAACATTTGGAATCGT
>CABUWB010000277.1 GCA_902495025.1 uncultured Eubacteriales bacterium | reverse complement strand
TGAATAAGGGACTGGAGGTAATAGAGGCTAAATGGCTTTTTGATGTTGACCTTGACAGAATTAAGGTTGTTGTACATCCGCAGAGCATTGTACATTCCATGGTTGAGTATAAGGACGGTGCGGTTATTGCACAGCTTGGCGAGCCTGATATGAAGGTGCCTATACAGTATGCGCTTACCTATCCCAAGAGGGTAAAAAACAGCTTTCCAAAGCTCAACTTTTTTGAAAGAAATAACCTGACCTTTGAAAAGCCTGATTTAAAGGTGTTCCGCTGTCTTGCGCTTGCCTTTGACGCCATTAAAACAGGCGGCACAATGCCTGCTGTATTAAACGGTGCAAACGAGGTTGCCGTTGCAAAATTTCTTGACGGCAAAATCGGCTTTACCGATATACCGGCACTTATAGAAAAGACGATGAGCGCATATACTGTAAAGTATGACTATACCCTTGATGATGTGCTGGAGGCTGACAGCTTTGCAAGGGAATATTCTGACAAAAATTAAGGAGTGTTTTAATGTCAGTTATTATTACATTAATAATTTTTACTGTTATAGTGGTTATCCATGAGGGCGGCCATTTTCTTATGGCTAAAAAATGCGGCGTTTTTATTGAGGAGTTTGCCGTTGGCATGGGCCCCAAGCTTTTTGGCATAAAGCGTGGTGATACGCTCTATTCGGTAAGGCTCTTTCCCATAGGCGGCTTTTGCCGTATGGCTGATGAAAAGCCAGAGGATAGCGACAAAATAGGCTTTAACGATGCAAATGTATTTCAGAGGATACTTATTGCCTTTGCAGGCCCGTTTATGAATTTTGTGCTTGCGCTTATTATACTTACCTTTATATCCATGGCTATGGGTATAAGCACAAATGAGGTAACAGGCGTTATGGAGGGCTATCCTGCACAGCAGGCAGGCATTGAAACAGGCGACAGAATTGTTGCGGTAAACGGCAAAGGTGTGCATATAAGGGACCAGCTTAATTATTACATCAGCGAGAGCGGCGGTGAAAATATCGAGCTTACCGTAAAGCGTGGCAGAGATAAGTTTACCGTAACTGTGGGACAGAAGGTAAATGAGGAGGGCAGAGCGCTTATTGGCATTACAACAGGCTTTAAAGCTCCAGCCTTTGACCTTGGCATTTATGACGCAGGCGAGATTGAGGGTCTGAAAAAGGCAAGCCTTGTTGAATATATCACATCGGGATGGTGGGATATGCTCTTTCTTGTAAAATTAACAGTAATAGGCGTTGTAAAAATGCTTACCTTCAGTGTGCCAATGAGCGAGATAAGCGGCCCCATAGGTGTTACCACCGTTGTTGGTGAAACCTATGTGCAGACGATGAAAAGCGGTGTAATTTTTACGGTGCTTAGTATGCTTAATTTAAGTGCGCTTTTAAGTGCAAACTTGGGCGTTATCAACCTTGTACCTATCCCTGCACTGGACGGAGGCAGGATTTTTGTCTACCTTGTTGAAATTATAAGGCGCAGACAGCTCCCACCTGAAAAGGAGGGTGTATTAAACCTTATCGGCTTTGTGCTGGTAATGGGCTTTGGTATTTTTATTGCGGTAAAGGACGTACTTAAACTTATATAATTCTCGTGGAGGAAATATTATGAGCTATATCAAAAGAAAAAAGACAAATGTTGTAAATATAGGCTCTGTTGCAATAGGCGGTGATAATCCCATTGCAATACAGTCCATGTGCAATACCGATACAAGAGATGCGGCAGCTACCATAGCACAGATTAAAAGGCTCGAGGAGGCAGGCTGTGAAATTATAAGGGTTGCCGTACCCGATATGCAGGCGGCAGAGGCAATAGGCGATATTAAAAAGGGTATTTCAATACCGCTTGTTGCGGATATTCACTTTGATTACAGGCTTGCGCTCAAATGCCTTGAAATGGGTGTTGACAAGCTGAGAATTAACCCTGGAAATATTGGTTCAAGGGAGAGAGTTGAGGCTGTTGTAAATGCCGCAAAGGAGAGGGAAATTCCAATCCGCATTGGTGTAAACTCAGGCTCGCTTGAAAAGGATATACTTGAAAAATACGGCGAGGTAACGCCGCAGGGTCTTGTTGAAAGCGCATTAAGGCACGTTGCAATTTTAGAGGACTTAAACTACGACAAAATAGTTATTTCCATAAAGGCGTCAAATGTACCGTTTTCAATGGAAACCTATACGCTTTTGTCGCAGGCGGTAAATTATCCGCTGCACCTTGGCATTACCGAGGCAGGTACCGTTTGGAGCGGTACGGTTAAGTCGGCTGTCGGCATAGGCGCAATACTTGGTATGGGTATAGGCGATACAATAAGGGTATCCCTTACGGGCGACCCCGTAGAGGAAGTGAGGGCGGCTAAGGAGATTTTAAAGTCGCTGGAGTTAAGGCGCTTTGGCGTCAACTTTGTTTCCTGCCCTACCTGTGGAAGAACGGAAATTGACCTTATAGGTCTTGCCAATAAGGTGGAAAAGGCTTGTGAGGGTATTGATAAAAACATTAAGGTTGCCGTAATGGGCTGTGCGGTAAACGGCCCCGGTGAGGCAAGAGAGGCTGATATAGGCATTGCAGGCGGCAAGGGCTATGGTCTTATATTCAAAAAGGGTGAAATTTTACATAAGCTGCCCGAAAGTGAGCTGCTTGGTGCGCTTATGGCGGAGATAGACAAGCTGTAATGCCTTGAAAAAACAGAACGGAGGTGATAAGATGAGTCCCATGAAATTTGGTGATGTGTTTGGCAGTCTGGATTTATCTGCGCATGTCAGAACAACATTAAAAAACACAATGGTTAAAAGGGTTGCCTTTAACAAAAGCACAATGCAGATGGATATAGATTTATCCTCTGATGAAATTATAAATGAGGACTGCTTATCAGACTTCGGCATGGATATAAGGGACGGCTTTGATTATGTGTCCGAGGCAAAAATCAACCTTACCTATGACCGCAGCTTTGATAATGTGTCGGAGCTTTTAAAATGCTACAGACCAAACATACTGCGTATGCTCAAATATAAAAGCAGTATGTGCTGCTCTCTTTTTGAAAAAGCCGACTGCACAATATGCGGCAGTGATATAGTATTTTCGGTTGACTCAAATGCGGCATTTCTCTTTGATAAAAAGGGGATAGACATTATGCTTGAAAGGCTGCTCAGCGAGCGTTTCGGGCTTGAATACAGGGTAATTTTC
>CABUWB010000276.1 GCA_902495025.1 uncultured Eubacteriales bacterium | reverse complement strand
GTCAATATGTGCATAATCCTCACGCACCCTGTAACCGCAATGCTCGCATATCACCGTAAATTCATCAAGGCAGTCAATGCAGTAATGCTCGCCCTCAAAAGAGTATGCCTCGTCAGCCGACAGTTCCGCACCACATTCGTGGCAGATAAAAGTTGTTTCCATAGTAATTCCTCCCATGTAAATAGTTTATTTTGTTACATGGGAATAATATATAATTATTACTTTCAATAATACTTATATCAACATCATTTTTATTAGACACACTTTAATACAGAATATATAGCGTAATATTTTGCAGAATTTAAGCTAAATTATATGTATTTTAGTGTAATATTTTTACTTAAATCAACAATGTCGTATTTTAAAAGAGTCGATGTTTCTTCATCTATCTCAACAGCGAAATTGGTGCAGTTACCCCCCCTGTACAGCTAAATCAATATCACTCGCTCTGTGATAATCCCCCTCGCTCTTGAGCCAAATAATATAACTTAGCGGAGCAAAAAAGGGATTTATTTCTTTTTTGCGATGGTAAGTTAGCTTTAGGCTTGCCTAAAGGTTAGTTATATTGCCCTGCAAAGCAGGGCGCTGTGGAGCAAAGCGGCACAGCAGCAAGAAGCTTCAGCTTCTTGTAATATAACCTTATCTATATTATTTCTTTTAGCTATATCACATATTTCAGATATAACTTTAGTTTTAATTTCTGTATCCTGCATAATATGCCTCTTTTCAACCTTATTATGATTTAATCAAATTATATTTTATGTAAATAATCATTGTCAATATAATTTAATCATAGAATGAATTTTAATAAAATCTTGAATATTGGTAACCAATATGATATAATTATTGCGAGGTGGTTATATGGAAATACGCAGAGCTAATATTATTATTAACCATTCCGGCGGCAATTCAGGCGAAAGGTCACAAAATTACAAGATTTCTCTGCCGACAAAGTGGATGCAGACTTTAGGCATAGCAAAAGGAGATAACGGTGTTGAAATCAGCTTTGACGGAGAACAGATAGTAATTATACGTTCCTTAGACGTTGCTGAGTTTGTAAAACGCAGCCTTAATATGGGACATAATGTTAAGCAGCTAAATTATTATAATGAAAATGAACTGTGCTCATGCATTTATGCTGATTTTACAGACAGGCTTGTCAAGGTAAAAAATGAGAATAAGCCTAATATTTTGCTTGCCTTTGGCAGCAACACTATGCCTTTGTGGAATGATTTTATGTTATTTTTAGAGGACAGGTGTATACCCCGCTCAGTAGACGGAATAAAATATTATCTTAATGAGCTGGGGCTGTGTGAATATGACCCATTGGAGATAATAAAACATACAAAGGGCAGAATGTCAGAGGATAATCAGTGGTTGGAGGTTATTGATTTAAAATGAGAGTTGTTACAGACCATATAATAGCTGAAACCTCGTCAAAGGGAAACCAGGAAAAATGGCTTGAAAACGGCAGATGGTACAAGCTTGACCAATTCGGATATGAGGCTTTGGCAGAAACGGTTATATCAAAGCTTTTGGAAAAGTGCCGCTTTGACAGCAAATTTAGCTTTGTTAAATACGATATAGAAAAAATCATTGTCCATAACAGGCCACGTATTGCCTGTGTCAGCAATAATTTTCTAAAAGACAGGAATAGCATTATAACACTAAACAAGCTTATTTCAAATGAGATTGGCGAACCTCTTGTTAAACGGTTAGCCCCTATTAGCAGCAATATAAAACGGCTTGAATATATGGTTGATACAGTTAGCGGTATAACAGGTTTAAAATCCTTTGGCGAATATCTGACGCTTATTTTTGAAATAGATACGCTGTTTCTTAATGAGGATAGACATTTGAATAATATTGCGGTGCTCTATGACGGCAGTGGATTTGAATATTGCCCTATTTTTGATAACGGCGCAGGACTGCTGTCCGATGTAAGGAGCTATGGCTATGATATAGCGCCCCAAGGGCTTTATCCACTTGTTAAGGCGCAGCCCTTTGGTATGAGCTTTACAAGACAGGCTAACGCAATGAGGAAGCTTTATGGCAGACAGCTTAAAACTGCTTTTGACATGAATGATGTAGACTATGTGCTTGATGAGGCTGTAACGTTCTATCCCGAAAGAGACAGAGGGCTTATAAGGGACAGGGTACGGTATTGTATTAAAAAAGGGCATAGCTAAGTACTATATGTGTTTTATTTATCTTGTATATATATTATTAATATCGCAAGGCAATTTAAAATTAGCAGACACTTTGAAATTTTATGCCAATCCTATTCTTTTTGTGGATAAATACAGAAAAAGCATCCATTGGATTTTCCAACAGATGCTACTTCTGCTTTATCTCATAAGCTTTTTAAGTATCGCTTTAACTGGTCATTAAGTCACCAGTCTTTTCCTCATCGATAGTATAATCCTCGCAAATCCCGTCAACTGCTTATGTCCTACAATTATTTGTTTGCTCAAAATTGCATCTTTTTTTGAGTTTGCACTCAGCTATTATTTAAAATAAACTCCAGTATTTCCTTATCAAGCTTCAGAAATTTTCCAAAAGGGTTTATTACAAGCCCCTGCATTTCATCACTTTTGTATGCAAATTCCATTATTTCACGCATATGAAGCTGCATAATAATATCGCCGTTACGCTTTCTTCTAAACTCATCCTCATTTGTAAAAAAGCATAACCATTGTTTATCATTTTCATCTGTTACGGTACTAACACGCATTATTACATCATGGTCAAGAGTAATGGTATCACCTTTTTTAAGATTATCCACATCAACATGCGAAAACATATCCTCTCCCACTGCTACAAATGGGACAATTACTTCATTTTCTACTATGTTACAAATAAGATTCACCACAAGCAAGAAACTATCGTAATCTTCCTTTTCATAAAAGTAATTAATAGCCCTTTCAAGCGCTGAATTTCCTGCTATATCCTCATTTTCTCCCGTATAAACTCCTGTTCTGCCTATTGTTTCATCAAATAATCTTATGACATTAAATATATCTTCACTGACTCTGTTTCTGCACTCTTCCCGCAGAAATTCCGACATATCATAATAAGCTTCAGCAATACTTCCTGTTATAGCTGCAAGAGTATCCGTATCACCGCCAAGGGACACTGCGTTTCTGACGGCATCCTCATAATTCTCAGACTCCAAAAAAG
>CABUWB010000275.1 GCA_902495025.1 uncultured Eubacteriales bacterium | reverse complement strand
GGCGGCAGGTTGCCGCCCCTACGGTAAATCCATACGTTATTGATTTGAATGTTGGGTTGTTAATGTTACCCCATAAACTCGAATTTATTAACATCAAACAAGCCTTTATCGGTCAGTTTCAGCTCGGGTATAACTATAAGCGATAAAAAGCTCAAAATCATCAGCAGGGAGCCGGGGGCGTCGGTGCTGATTTGTTTAATTGCATCAGCGGTTTTCTCATAGTCGGCAAGCACCTGCTTATAAGGCTTGGAGGACATAATACCGCCAACCTCCAAAGTAAGTGAGCCAATAAGTCTGCCGTCCTTTACAACGGCAATTCCGCCGTCCTTTCCCAGTGAGTTTACGGCAAGCGCCATATCCTCGGCATTATCACCCATAACGGTTATGTTGTGCGAGTCATGTCCTATGGTCTGTGCAACTGCGCCGCCAGATATATTAAAGCCCTTTACAAAAGCTGTACCCACTCTGCCGCTTGCCTTGTGTCGCTCAATGTTGGCACAGATAAGCAGACCGTCGGCGCTTTCGGGATAGCAGGCGGTGGTTATAAGCGTACCGGGCTGTGCGCTGATAACAGGAGTGTCCTTTGAAAATACGGGACGGAAATCTTTTGCGCTTACGCTTTTAATATGCACTGTGCCCGTAACTGCGGACGTGTCGGCAGCGTTTTCGTCCTCCTCGGTGTACTCCTTTCCGCCGAGATAAACGGCTGTAATGTTTTCACTCTTGGGGTCAGGCTCTGTCATAATTACAATATCCGCCTTATAACCGGGGGCTATTGCGCCCAGCTTATCAAGTCCGTAAAAGCGGGCGGTGTTGTATGAGCCGAGCGTAAAGGCGGTAACGGCATCCATGCCAAGTGAAATAGCCTTTGATATACAGTTTGATATAGTTCCTTCATTATATACATCGTCAATGTGCCTGTCGTCGGTGCAGAAGGCAAAATGCTGCATATTGTACGGAGTAACCGCCTTAATAAGCGCCTCCAGATTTTTTGCACCCGTACCCTCTCTTATATAAACGTTAAGACCGAGGCTGACCTTTTTCAGAGCCTCCTCTGCGCTTGAACACTCGTGGTCGTTGCTAATGCCGCCGCAGATGTATGCCTGAAGGCTTTTGCCGCTTGCAAGCGGAATGTGTCCATCAATTTTGTCGGTAATATCCAGCTTTGCAAGTACGTCGCTGTCGCAGTACACAAGCCCGGGATAGTTCATCATTTCGGCAAGCCCTATAAAGCCACCCTTCTCCCACAGCTTTTTGCAGGTTGCTGCGTCAAGCACTGCACCGCTGCTGTCAAAGCCTGTAGCAGGCACGCATGAGGGCAGCATATAGCATACATTAAGCGGTGAGGCAGCACTGTCGGATAGCATAAAGTCAAGCCCGTCCTCTCCGCATACATTGGCTATCTCATGAGGGTCGGCAATAATTGTACCCACGCCCTTTGGTATAACCAGCTTTGCGTACTGCGAGGGCGTAAGCATGGACGACTCAATGTGCACATGTGCATCTATAAAAGCAGGTGCGGCGTATCTGCCCTGCATGTCAAGCTCCTTTTCGGCAGGCATATCAAGCTCAAAGCTGCCACAGGCGGCAATATATCCGTCCTTGATATAAATGTTGCTTTTTCTAATTGTGTGTCCGAGCACATCAATAAGGTTTACGTTTTTCAGTGCCAAATCGCAAGGCACTCTGCCCATAACGGCGTCAATCAAGGTTTTTTTATCCATAAAAAACAAGCTCCTTCCTATTAATTCAGCTTTATTTTACCACCGTACAGCCCATAAGGCAACCCGAAATAAGGTGCGCTTTAGCGTATTTAGTTATAAAAGCATAGGGTATGGCTGTATCTTGTGAAAATTGGTTAAATTTAATCCTTGCACATAAAAATAATTAAAAATTTGTTTAAAATGACCTAAATAAGTTATACAATGCAAAATATAATTGCTTTGAGTGGTGATTTTGCACAATAAAAGGTGATTAAATTGTATATTGTGCTGAATTTAGGTTACGTTTGTGTTACAAATTAATAAAAAAACAATTTCAGAGGTCTGTCGGGAGTGCAAAAATCAATTGTTTTTAAAAAAATCAAATTGACTTTTTTGGAAAAAGACTATATAATTCAAGTTGAAAGAATATTTTTTTAGGGGATTTTTTATGCACATTTCGCCTTATAAAAATATTTTTAATTTACAAATTTAAAAGGAGGAAGTAAATTGAAAAAATCAACAAAAAGAATTGTAAGCATTATGTTAGCAGCAAGCATGATGTTTACAACTGTTGCAGCAAACCCAACATTTGTTGCAGCAAGTGATGATGTTGTCGCTTTTTCAGCATTTGCTGGCGAGGCTACTGTTGATTCAGCTGACCTTTATGCAGCTTATCCAGCAGGTCTTTCCAACGGTACTGACTTAGGCGGCGGTGTTAGCGTTGTTTTAGGCGCTACAGCATCTGATTTAACATTCTCAGAGGCTTGGAACAACACATTTACAGACGGCACAGCTGTTACTGTAAGATTCCAGCTTGGTAAGGGCAACGCAAATATCGCTGACGGTCAGGCTGTTGGCGCAACAAATGATGTTGCTAACTTTGAAAAGGCTTTAAAGATTAATGCAGGCGGCAAGGGTACAGTTACTCTTTACGCTGATGCAGGTAGCTCAGGTTATGCAGGCGGTAACGCTTACTTAACAGATGCTAACGGTACAATCATTGCTCTTGTTCCTATCGCAGCTAACAAGGCATACGCACCAGAGATACTTGACATTCCTGCAGCAGGTACATATTACTATGTAGTACCTAACAAGATTACAAGTATCAACATCGGTGGTTTCAAGGTTGCTTTTGAGCAGGGCGAGGAAACAACAGAGACTACTACAGAAGAAACTACAACTGAAACTACAACTGTTACAGAGACAACAACAGAAACTACTACAGCAGCTCCTGTTGAGACTACAGAGACTACAACTGAAGCTCCTGTTGTAAGTGATGGTTTTGTTGGTAGTGCTAAGGTTGATTCAGCTGACCTTTATGCAGCTAACCCAGCAGGTCTTCCTAACGGTACTGAGCTTGGCGGCGGTGTTAGCGTTGTTTTAGGCGCTACAGCATCTGACTTAACATTCTCAGAGGCTTGGAACAACACATTTACAGACGGCACAGCTGTTACTGTAAGATTCCAGCTTGGTAAGGGCAACGCAAATATCGCTGACGGT
>CABUWB010000274.1 GCA_902495025.1 uncultured Eubacteriales bacterium | reverse complement strand
GCACTGTCTGTCATTTCCTCGGCTGTTGGCTTATAGCCTGCGTTTGAAAGCAGCCTTTTGGTCTGTACGGTATAAACGCCGTCCTCAAGTGCATGGCGCAGCAGATTTTCGCCCTGTGCCTTTGCAAGTGTTGCAGGGCTTTTCGCTATCTGTGCATTAACGGCAAATACTTGTGCCTGTGCAACGCCAAGTCCTATTGCGTTGCCGTTGGTGTTCCATGCGCTGTAAGCGGTAAGATCCGTCAGCTTAACGCTTTTGCCCTCGGCAAGCTTTTTAAACAGCTCGTTATTGCTGTTGTTAAGGGTTGTGCTGTCGTAAAGCTCCACAAGTGCAACATATCTGTCCTTTGCGAGTGAGTTTTTCATGCGTGTTACGGTATCGGCTGCCTTTGTTTTTGCGCCGTAGGCGTATATGTAAAGGTCGGTCTGCTTATCGGTGTAGGCTTTGTAATTTCCTACAAAATCGCAGGCTGCGTTTGTCAGCTTGGACATATTGCTTACATCGTAAGCGGCAACGCTCTTTGATGTGCTGTTGTAAATTATGTTGAAGTTTGCCCTTATGCCTGTTTTTCTTGCAACATCTCTTGCATAAATAAGCTGTGGTACCTCGTCGGTGCCGTAAATTACGTTTATGCTCTTGCCTCTGCCAACCATTGAGAGGTATCTCTCCTGCTTGCCCTCATAAGCGTCAATCTGCTTCATAACGCTTGATGAGCCTGTGTCAAAAAAGCACCTTGCAAAGCTGTATTTAACAGCAGAGCCGCCGCTTGTCTGTACCCATGGCGCACCCTGTGAGTAAAAATAGCTTACGGAGTCTGGCAGCTGCAAATCGTCCGTACTTATAACAATTTCGTCAATAAGTCCCTCTGTTTTAAGCTCCATAAGTCCCTGCATGAGCTTAACGGACTTGTTGAAAGGCTCAATGTAGTTGTTGAGATAGGTTTTATATGGGTCCTTGCTCATGTAGCGTGTGTTTACTGCCTTGTAGAAGTCCTTTTCCCAGCTTTGCAGAGGTACGCCCTCTTTCATTTTGCCGCTTACATAGCTGTACTCCATAATCAGCTGTGAGGGAGTTACGCTTGAATATTTTGTCTTAATGTATTCGTAGTCCTCGCAGTCCTTGTTGCGCTGTAAATAATACCAGCCAAGTCCGTTTATTGTATCGCTGTTGCGCCATATATCGTTAAACCTTGTTTCGGGCAGGGAGCGTGGTGTTGTGAGGTTTACGTAGTAGTAGGGCTTGGTGTAGTCGGTTGTCAGAGTGCGCAAATCCTCCATGGCAGCGTCAATATCGCCGTAGTTGGAGCCTACCCTGCTGCCTACAAGTCCGCCCGTAAAATAGGTTGACGTATTTATTATTACGGTGGTGTTTTCCCTGTTGTTTTCACCTGTGAGGGTGTAAATTGACTCCCTTACCTTTGCGCTGTCGGCAAAGTGGTTTTTGCTCTCATCGGCAGAGAAAAGGTCCATATCCTCCTTGTCGGGGTAGAGTACCGTATCACCCGAAAACTCCGCAAGGTCTGCAAGATACTCGCAGCTTATGGGTCTGCTGTCAATGGGTGCGGTAATTACGGTGTCCGCCATAACCGCCGTTGTGCCAAGCATAAGTGATGTGCACAGCACACCTAAAAATAATTTTAATTTCATTTTTATCTCCTTTCCTTTACATAAACCATAAAAGCCAGTCAAGCGCATAGGGATTTTCCCACACTGTGCCGTCTGAAAAGGTTATTTCCGTTACAATTACGTTGATGCGGTAGCACTCGCTCTCCAGAAAGCCAGAGGAGGAAAAGCTTCTGCTTTCGCCCTTTGTAAGCTCCATACCGCCGCAGCTTGCAAGCCTTATGTTTTTGCCTATATAAATCTGCGGTGAAACGTCAACGGGCTTGTTATCCCTGTCAAACTCGGCAACCGCTGTTTTTATGGCGGTTACGGTTTTCTGCGAGGTGTTTGTGAGCACCAGCTTTAAATCACGCCTGCCCGAAATGGTATCGGCATTTGCCATTGTCATATTGTTGATGAATATGTATGGGTTTTGTGCGGCTTTTTTAACATTTTCCTCATTTTTGAGTATGCTTTTTTCGTACTCATCTATGTCAAAGGATGTGCCGCCGAGCTTTAGCTCAAGCTCTGCATTGGTGTTCTCCCACGCAGTGCCGTCGTTGTAAAGCACCTTTTTGATAACCGCCTTTATGTATTTGCCGCCGTTGCTGCCACCGACATATCTGTCAATACCAAACTCGTGCCTGCCCTGCAGCTTAATGCCGCTTACGGTGTATGCGCCTGTTTCCCCTGTAGGCATACCGTTTTTGTCAAAGTACATAATTTCAAGGTCGTAGGCGGTAATAGTAGTGTCAGTATCGTTATACACAATTACCCTTGCACAGCCGCCGCCGTCAATAAATGCCTTTTTTACCGCCAGCGGCGTGTAGGTTTCCGTTTGTTTAAGACTGCCGCTTATGTCAACGGGTGCGTTTATTACGTCAATAAGCTCCCCACTTTGTGCGCCGAGCGTGTTAAATACCGCACTTTCGGGCTTTGCGCCCCTGTGCGTGAGTACACCTGCCGCAATCAGCGCAACGCATAATACGCCCGCACCTGCCGCAAGAGCCGCTTTTTTGTTAAGCATAAGTTTTCCCCCTAAAGTGAATTATACTATTCTATCATAAGTATACTGTTTTTGCCGCAGCTTGTCAATTTGCTTTACAAGGGTGGCAGGCTGTGTTAAAATTTATAAAATAACAGGTGAATGGGGGATATTATGTTTATTGTTTGGTTAGCGGCCGTTCTGCTTATTATACTTGACCTTTTCGATATACTGCGCTTTACGGCAAAATTCGGGGCGGGCATTATACTGCTTGTTATGCCGCATGCACTGCTTGTATGCGGTCAGCTTGACTATATGGGGCTTTCTCGCTTTAAAGCGCCGTTTATGGTGCTTACGGTGTATGCCCTTTTAAGGCTTAACATAAAGCCGATAAAAAACCATAAAACCGTTTCGCACAGGCTTAACTTTCTTTACGGTGGCAAGCGGCTTTTAAATCTCGGCATATACACAACTCTTATGCAGCTGCCGCTGTATATCTGCTACTTCCGCTTTTTCGGCTTAAAGGGCGCAGGTCATCTTATTGCGCTTGACGGTCTGATTGCATATATACTTATATCGGTTATGCTTTTTAATGGTATGCTTAGGGTATTTCTTACTTC
>CABUWB010000273.1 GCA_902495025.1 uncultured Eubacteriales bacterium | reverse complement strand
TTCTGTTAAGCTCACCCATATAGGTAAAGCAATTTAAAATCCATGCAATTTCAGCGTGTGCCTTAACATCAGACTGAACATAAATAATATGCTCCTTTGGGTCAAGACCTATTGCAAGGAAAAGCGCAATAACATTTCTTGTACGCTGTCTTAACTCTGTGGGGTTTTGCCTTACAGTAAGGGCATGCATATTTGCAACGCCGAAAATGCAGTTATATTCATCCTGTAAGTTTTTCCAGTTTCTAAGTGCGCCCAAGTAGTTGCCCAGTGTTGGTACACCGGAGGGCTGCATTGCACTGTAAATTATCTTTTTATTATTTGTATCACTCATAATTAGTTGTCCATAAGGGTTGCGTACATTACAGCCTTGATTGTGTGCATACGGTTTTCTGCCTCATCAAACACAACCGACTGTGCTGACTCAAACACCTCGTCGGTAACCTCCATTTCATTTAAACCAAATTTTTCGCTTATCTGCTTGCCAATAGTTGTTTTAAGGTCATGGAAAGCAGGTAAGCAGTGCATAAATATAGCCTTTTCGCCTGCGTTTTTCATAACAGCGGCATTAACCTGATATGGCAGCAGCTTTTCTATACGGTCAGCCCATACATCGTCAGGCTCGCCCATGGAAACCCATACGTCGGTATAAATTACATCGGCATTTTTCGTTGCCTCTGCAACGTCCTCACTGAGAGTTACTGTACAGCCGTTTTCTGCTGCAATCTTTTCGCACTGCTCTACAAGCTGCTTTTCAGGGAAGAAATCCCTGTGTGTGCAGGCTGTAAAATTGAGACCAAGCTTTGCACAGGTAACCATAAGGGAGTTACCCATATTGTACCTTGCATCACCCATGTAAACAAAGTTTATGCCTTTCAATCTGCCAAAATGCTCACGTATTGTAAGCATATCTGCAAGCATCTGCGTAGGGTGGGACTCGTTTGTAAGTCCATTCCATACAGGCACACCTGCATACTTTGCAAGCTCCTCAACTATGGTCTGCTCAAAGCCCCTGTACTCAATGCCGTCAAACATTCTGCCAAGTACCCTTGCAGTATCAGCTATACTCTCCTTTTTGCCTATCTGTGAACCAGATGGGTCAAGGTAGGTAACACCCATACCCATATCATAAGCTGCAACCTCAAAGGAACAGCGTGTTCGTGTACTTGTTTTTTCAAAAATAAGGGCTATATTTTTGCCCTGTAAGCAAGGGTCATAAATTCCCTTTTTCTTCTTATCTTTAAGCTCGGCAGACAGGTCTATAAGATACTCAATTTCCTCTGTGGTAAAATCAAGCATCTTTAAAAAATGCCTGCCCTTTAAATTAACACTCATTAAAAGGACCTCCTGATTTATTATGAATTGTGCTGAAATGGCGCTATTCACCTTTTACCACATTATACACCAATTTGATTTATTATTCAAGGCGATTTATAAATATTTATATTAATTTTATCTAATGCTTTGAAAATTAAAAAAACTTGTTTTAATATTGACATATTACCAAAAAAAGTATATACTAAGAACATAATCTTGTGTATTTTGGCTTTTATTGCTAAAGTATACTCTATATAAACTTTATTTTTTAAGGGAGGATTAAAAATGAAAAAATCTTTTTTTAAGTCTATAGTAGCTGTTGCTGTTGTCGGTGCTGCTGTAGCATTAAGTAGTGTTGCTACATTTGCTGCAACAAATGTGTATAATTTTGCAAATGTAGAAAACGGAACATATTCAGAATGGACATCAAGTAATCCAACTAATATGATAACCGAAGATACTGAGTTAAAGTTTAGCACAGCTAATGCTAATACTATTACGGCAATTGGCACACTTCAGCCTACACTTAGAACCTATTACAATGTTGAGGAATCGAGCAAAAATTATCTTACAGTTCCACCATCTGAGGGTACATTAAAAGATACTCCTCTCCAAGCTGCATTGTACTCTTATAAGGGTAATGCGAGTAAAGATATGATTGTCATCTCAAATGTTTCTGAGGGCGATACCATAGAAGTATATTATTTTGGTTGTGATGGTAAGGGTGCAACAGGTAAGACAACAGAAATTGTTTTAACTGATGCTGCTGGTGGCACTGTAACAGGTACTACAAGTAATACTGGTACTGATGAAAATTATGTTTCGAGCAATACATGTGCATATATTAAGTATGTTTCTACAGGTACAGGAGATTTTAAGATTTCTAGCGGTCCTGCTAAAAATCGATTTGGTGTTACTGCTATCGTTATTACAACCAATGATTCATCTAACATTGCTTCAACAGCAACACAGATTGGCACAACTGGTGACTACTATGCAGTAGATGCAACTAACGGTACAACCTACATTATCCACAGTGTAACAGCTGATGAAATGGCTTATGATTCACTTTCACTTCAGGCTATCAGTGGTACTGTAGCACCTACAACTAAAGTATACAGCTCTGTTGAGTTTGCTGATGGCTCTACACTTACGGCTGACAGCATTGGTGCAACAGCTATCTACGCTGTTAAGGTAACAGGTACAGAGGGTGCTGCTCCTACAGCAACATCATTTACTTGGGTAAACGCTTAATATAGGGAGGTATAATAACATGAAAAAAATTTACACTAGACCAGAGGTTGAAATTACAACTATCAGCTCTGCTGATGTTATTACACTTTCAAATGTTGGTGCGTTATCAAAAGACAATGTAACAGCAGTTGAAAAGTCTGTTATCAATTTCTAATAAAATTTAAGGATTATTTTAAGCCGTTGTATGTATTTAACTTTTCATACAACGGCTTTTTAGTCTATAAAAAAGAACAACCGACGGATTGTCCTTTTTAATTCTATTATTTCACCTCAAACTTATATCCCACCGCATAAATTGTCTTAATATTCCACGTATCCTCGTAAGGCATTTTCTCCCTAAGTCTTTTAATATGCACATCAACGGTACGTGTATCGCCCATAAAGGCGTAGCCCCATATTTTATCCAAAAGCTGCTCCCTTGTAAACACCTGGTTTGGGTGCTGTGCAAGAAAACTTAAAAGCTCAAATTCCTTAGGAGGCAGCTCCAGCTCCTTGCCATGGTAGGTTACTATATAGGTTGACTGGTTTATGGTTATGTTAGGATACACAATCTGCTTTGACACATTTACATATCTGTTATCATAGCGGCGCAGTACCGCCTTAACCCTTGCAACAAGCTCCTTTGTATCAAAGGGCTTTAC
>CABUWB010000272.1 GCA_902495025.1 uncultured Eubacteriales bacterium | reverse complement strand
GGGGACTTGCGCTTGGCTGTCTTTTAGCAACAGGTGCCATGCTTTTGTGGAATTACTGCCTTACGCCTATATATATGGGTATGCCAAGAGAGGCTGTTGCGCAAATGCTGCTGCCTGTCTTTCTGCCGTTTAATATAATAAAGGGCGGTATAAATGTGGCGCTTACAATACTGCTTTATAAGCACGCCGTAACCGCACTTAGAAAGGCAAACCTTGTACCGCCTTCACATAATGATACCCACACAGGCGGTAATGTACATATAATAATTATTGCCATTGTGCTGCTTGCGGTATGTGTGCTTGCAGTGCTTATGAACAGGGGTATAATATAAAATTAAATAATTGAAATGCAAATCCTCTGTAGTCCTATAAGGCGGCGGAGGATTTTTTATACATAAAATACGGCAAAAGCCTATATATTAAAGCAGTAGATATATGAGGTGTGCCTATGTTCCGTCATACTGTTGTACGCTCTGCCGTCATACTTACGGCGGCAAATATCATTACCCGTCTTATGGGCTTTTTTTACCGTATTATTATGTCGGATTTGCTCGGTGCGGAGGGCATGGGTCTGTATCAGCTTATCTCGCCTGTGTATATGCTTGTGTGGGCAATAACCTCGGCAGGGCTTTGTACGGCGGTTTCCAAGCTGACGGCAGAGCAGACGGGTACTGGCAATTATGCAAATATGCGCCGCATTGTGGTGCTTGCCTGCGCCGCATCTGTTACGCTTGCGCTTTGTGCCTCGGCGGCGGTATATTTTGGTGCGCCGTTTATATGTACATATTTATTAAAGGACGACAGGGTACTGCTTTCCATGCGGATACTTGCACTGTGCTTTCCGTTTATGGCGGCAGGCTCGTGTATAAGGGGCTGGTTTTACGGCATGCAGAGGGCAGGCGTGCCTGCATTATGCCAGATTGCGGAGCAGTGTACACGTATGGCAGTGGTGTATGTGCTGTCGTTTTCAATGTGCGGCAGGGGGCTTGAATATGCCTGTGCCATGGCTGTATGCGGTATGGCGGCAGGGGAAATAATATCCTTTCTGCTTGTGCTTGTAAGGTCGCTAGGCATAAGCGGTGGAAAGGGCTATCCTACAATTTCCTACGGACGGGCAGGGATAATGCTCTTTGCGCTTGCCCTGCCGCTTACCTTAAACAGGGTCAGCGGCAGTCTGCTTTCTGCTGCCGAAAATATACTTATTCCAACAAGGCTGGAGCTTTACGGGCTTGCAAGGAGTGAGGCTGTTGCACTTTACGGCAGATTTTTCGGTATGGCAATGCCGCTTGTTATGTTTCCCTCGTCCCTGCTGACGGCGCTTTCAACTGCGCTTATGCCTGCGGTATCAAAGGCAAATTCGGCAGGCAGTACACGCACACTAAGCTCCGCTGTTGAAAAATCCCTTGTCTTTACCTCTGCGGCAGGCATAGGTACGGCGGCGCTTTTTATTCTGCTGCCCGAGCAGATAGGGCGTGTAATTTACGGCAGCGGCGGAAAAGGACTTGGTGAAATACTGCGTATGCTGGGTATGATATGTCCCTTTATTTATATGCAGGTAACGCTTTCGGGCATACTTAACGGACTTGGCAAGCAGCTTTTTATATTTGCGGCAGGGCTGTCAACATCTGCCTTTAATATTGCGGTTATATGGTTTCTGGTGCCTGTTTATGGCATTAATGCCTTTACCGCAGGCTGGTTTGCAGGTACGGCAATTGCTGCTGCAGTAAGCCTTGCAATAGTTTCACGCTCGGCAGGGGTGAGGCTTTATTTCAATAATATGCTGCTTAAACCGCTTTGTGCTGCGGCGCTTTCGGCACTGTCGCTTAAAATGCTTGTAAGGGTGTGTGGTATATCTCTTTTTTCTCTGCTGCCCCTTGCGGCTGCTGTGCTGTTTTTTGGAGGAATGTACATAATACTGGTTGTGCTTATGGGAGTCTTTGACAGATGATTGACAAAATCCGCTTTTTTCTGTATTATTGATATATAAACAGAAAAGAGGGAGAAAATAAAATGGGTAATACACAGAAGAAGTCATCACGTCATTATGGTATTGAGCTTTTCAGAGTAGTTTCAATGCTTATGATTGTGGTGCTGCATATCAATATGAACGGCGGACTTATGGGCTGCTTTGCCACTGTGGACAGCAAATATACCGCACTGTGGTTTGGCGAAACCTTTTGTTTTGCCTGTGTTGACTGCTTTACTCTTATATCGGGCTATGTAATGTACAACAACAAGGCGTCTGCGGGCAAGGTGCTGACGCTGTGGGCGCAGGTATTTTCAATATCGGCACTGACAGGTCTTTTCTTCCTGCTTTTTAAGGACCCTAATATACCTATGGATAAAATTAAGGACGCTTTCAGACCGCTTACAAAAAACCAGTACTGGTACTATACGGCATACTTTGGCATGTATCTGCTTGTGCCTGCGCTCAACGGTGCAATAGCGTCAATGAGCAGACAGACGCACAAAAAGCTGTGCTTTATAATTTTTATATTCTTTACGGTTATGCCTATTGCCTTTAAAAGTGACTTTTTCACAACAAGCAACGGCAGAAATGCGTTCTGGCTTGCGCTTTTGTACATAATAGGTGCGTATTTCGGCAAGTATGGTGTGGACCGCAAGAAATACCCTCCGCTTTTCTGCGCAGTAAGCGCATTGTTCTGCGGACTTCTGCTCACTGTTATAGTGGTATACCATTCCTATAAGCTTGGTCTGGAAACAGGCAGGGTATCGGGTCAGTTTGATTATCTTTTTAACGCAAATCCTCTGCTTGTGCTTGAAAGCATACTGTTGCTTATGTGCTTTTCACAGCTTGAGTTCAAGGACGAGGTGGCTGTTACCGTAATAAAATGGCTTGGTGCAAGCTCGTTCAGTGTGTATCTTATTCATGTGCAGCCTATTATTTTTGATTTCCGCTTCCATGGCAAGTTTATTCCGCTTTCGGAGCATAACGCAATTGTTATGTCGCTGCTTGTAATACTGTGGGCGGTGCTTGTGTACCTTATGTGTACGGTGCTTGACAAAATACGTGTGCTTGTGTTTAAGCTGCTGCATATAAATGAGGGACTTAAGCTGCTTGGCAGCAAGATAGATATGGTGTTTGAAAAGGTGATAGCCAAGCTATAAATTAGAGTTTATCTGCCTGTCGGCAGTGAACAAAATGCTCGCATTTTGTTCATTTTGGCAGCGGAAGAAACTACCAACCCGTGCTGTTCTGTTGCTCCGCAACAGCCATCACGAGT
>CABUWB010000271.1 GCA_902495025.1 uncultured Eubacteriales bacterium | reverse complement strand
TTACGGCTGAATACTCAATGCTGCCACGTGCCACAGGCACACGCAATAAAAGGGATATAAGCAAGGGCAAGCAGAATGCCAGAGGTGTTGAAATACAGCGCCTTATAGGCAGAGCGTTAAGGGCTGCGGTTGATTTTAAGCTGATGGGCGAGCGCGCTATTGTTGTCGACTGTGATGTAATTCAGGCAGACGGCGGTACAAGAACGGCGTCAATTACCGGCGGCTTTGTTGCGCTTTACCTTGCCTGCCAAAAGCTGGTTGATATGGGAGAGCTTGAGAAAAATCCCGTTGTAAATTTCGTATCAGCGGTAAGCGTTGGCATTGTTGACGGTGTACCACAGCTTGACCTCTGCTATGAGCAGGACTCTAATGCCGATGTGGATATGAATGTTATTATGACAGATAAGGGTGAGTTTGTAGAGGTACAGGGCACAGGCGAGGAAAACACCTTTACAATGGACGAGCTTATGCAGCTTTTAGAGCTTGCAAAAAAGGGTAATGAGCAGTTACAGAAAATACAAAAAGAGGTACTTGGCTTATGAAAAAGGTAATATTTGCTACAAAAAACAAGGGCAAAATTAAGGAGATACAGGCTGTTTTAGGCGATAGCTACAATGTAATTACAATGGAGGAGGCTGGCATTACCGTTGACGTTGAGGAAAACGGCAAAACCTTTGAGGAAAACGCCGTTATCAAGGCGGAGGCTATTGCAAAAATCTGCGGTGAAACTGTGCTTGCCGATGACAGCGGACTTGAAATTGACTACTTAAACGGTGAGCCGGGTATATATTCCGCGCGCTATATGGGGCATGACACCTCATACGATATTAAAAACAAAAGCCTTATTGAAAGGCTTAACGGCGTACCCGATGAAAAGAGAACGGCTCGCTTTGTATGTGCCGTTGCGGCGGCTGTCCCCGGCAAGGAAACAGTTGTTGTAAGGGGTACAATGGAGGGCATTATCGGCTATGAAATAAAGGGTGAAAATGGCTTTGGCTACGACCCTATTTTCTTCCTGCCCGAGTACGGCAAAACCTCTGCCGAAATATCACCCGAGGAAAAAAATAAAATAAGCCACAGGGGCAAGGCTTTGAGAATGATTGCTGAAAAGCTGAACAATATGGAGTGATTTTATGAAAATTCTTGTTGTAAGCGATACCCATGGTGAAACGGAGCGACTTATTTCACTTGTAAGGAGCGTCAAGGGCGGCATTAAGGCGGTAATCCACGCAGGGGACTATGAAAGCGATGCGGCGGAAATAACAAGGCTCTTTCCCGAGCTGCCTGTGTATGCTGTCAGTGGCAACTGCGACTTTTGCCGTATTATGCCCCCTCTGCGTATGGCGGAGATAGGCGGCAAAAGGATATTTATAACCCATGGACATAGGTACGAAGTAAATTACGGTATGATGAATTTAGCCTATACCGCACTTGAAAATAAGGCGGATATATGCGTTTTCGGTCATACCCATGTACCTATGGTTGAAAAGCATGATGACCTTGTCATTGTCAACCCCGGCAGCCTTTCAAGACCGAGGGGGGGCAGCAGGGCAGGCTATGCCGTTATTGATATTGATGATAAGGGTGAAATTGATGTTAAGCTTGTTGAATATAAATAAGGTTATGGATAAGCTTGGCTGGTTTGTGAATATAATTGATAATGCAGGGCAGATATTTTACATAATTTTAGGTATTGCTGCGATTTATATAGGTGTGCTTTTAAGAGTTAAGGGAATATCCAAGCGTGACAGGGGTATTATTATGCCACTTATACAGAGCAGAGAGGACATTAAGGCAGGCAGATATAAAACGGTTTTGGCAAGATATATTGATGTGCTTGTGATATACAGCGGTATTCAGCTTGTTGCTGTGTCTTTAATTAAGCTTTTTAAAAGCAGTATCCCTGATATTGCAGAGGGAATTACAGCGGTGGTTATTGGACTTGCCGTCAGTCTTATTTTTGCTCTGTGGAATACGTATTCTGCTTATATAGGTTATTTTTATGAACGTGAAAATATACAGGGAGTAGTTGAAGGGCACGAAAGTATTAAGATTGATGGTAAAGAATATTTAAAGCCTATTATAGCTTATAAATTTAATGGAGAAACAAAAAGGCATACCGAAATATGTATATATCCACCTAAAAAAGTGCCGCCCATAGGTACATTAATCGACCTTATTTATTGTGAGGAAAATGAAAAGGTTATGACTCACAGAGAGCTGCATAAGGTGCGTATGTATGCGTTTTACGGCTGGAGTGCTGTAATTATAATCGTTTTGATTATCAGTGGTAAGTTTATTTTGAAAATTGGGTGAAATGAGGAGAAGAACTGGAAGATAAATTAGTGTTTATCGGTGTGTTGTATTAAAAAAAACAAATGACATACCCAAAATCAACTTGTAGGGGCGGATATTATCCGCCCGAATATAGAATAAACCACAATGGTTGACGGGCGGCAGATTGCCGCCCCTACAATTTGAAATGTTGGTTTGTTAATTACACCTCTAAACACTAATTTACACAATACCAATAACAGAAAGTGAGATAAAATGGACATTATTAAAACATTGGCAAAGGAACTTAATTTACGTGAGCAGCAGGTGGAAAACACTGTAAAGCTCCTTGACGAGGGCAACACAGTGCCCTTTATTGCACGTTACAGAAAGGAGGCGACAGGCTCTCTTGACGACCAGCTTGTACGTCAGTTATCTGAAAGGCTTGAATACTTACGTGGCTTAGAGGAAAAGCGTGAGCAGATACGCAAGCTCATAGCGGAGCAGGAAAAGCTGACAGACGAAATCAGCCTTGCACTTGACAATGCGCAGACGGTAACGGAGCTTGACGACATTTACCGTCCATTCCGTCCAAAGAGGCGCACAAGGGCGACTATCGCAAAGGAAAAGGGACTTGAAGGCCTTGCTACCTTTATATGGCTGCAGAGTGCAAAAGAGGATATTTCAAAAGAGGCTGAAAAATATATCTACCCCGAAAAAGAGGTCAATACCGCCGAAGAGGCAATCGAAGGTGCAAAGGATATTCTTGCCGAGGTTATCAGTGATGATGCCGACTATCGTGGTATGATAAGAAATCTCACCTTTAACAGCGGCTTTATTACCTCCAAAATGGCAAAGGAGGAGGAAAACTCCGTTTATGAAATGTACTTTGATTTCAGTGAGCCTGTCAAAAAAATTGCGGGACACAGGGTACTTGCCTTAAACAGGGGTGAAAAGGAGGGTGTCCTCTCCGTAAGCATTGAGCCGCCT
>CABUWB010000270.1 GCA_902495025.1 uncultured Eubacteriales bacterium | reverse complement strand
TTTTATTTTCGAGCTTTTTAACAATCTTGACTGCCGATGATGAGGTAACACACACATCACAAATGGTTTTAAGTGCAGCGGTTGTATTTATGTAGGCAACAACGGTATAATCGGGATACTGCTCCTTAACGGCAGCGATCATTTCCCTGTCCATCTGCTCTGCCATAGGACAGCCTGCCTCACCGTTTGCAAGGTAAACCGTCTTGTCGGGTGAAAGCATTTTTACCGTTTCTGCCATAAAGCGCACACCGCACATGATAACGGTTTTCTGCGGAGCTTTTTCAGCCATAACACTAAGCTGGTAGGAGTCACCCGTAAAGTCGGCAATCTCCACAATCTCCCTTGTCTGATAGCTGTGCGCAAGAATACAGACGTCCTTTTCCTTTTTAAGCCTTAATATTTCCTGCTGTAATTCATTAATAGTCATAATTTTATCTCCTTTTTACATCGCCTTTTGATGTTACTATTCTGTAGCCTGCGTTTTCAACACGTTTTTCAAGACAGCCCCTGCACTGTGCCGCCTCCTCGCTCGTACATATTTTATTTTCGTACAGCTCGTACAGCTTTCTTACGCCTACGGGTGAGAGGTTTGGCATAACGACGTTTGCGCCTGCCTTTAAACCCATTTCACGCCCCTGCGGATGTATTGTGCCGAGGGCGGTTGTTGACGGTATAAGCGCATAGGGGAACATAAGCCTTAACACCGACACAAGCCTTAACGTCAGCTCAAACGAGCCGCTTTGCATATCCTTAAATGGTGTTTCCTTATGGACGATATAAGGTCCTATGCCAATCATATCGGGTTTAAGCTCCTGCAAAAAGCGCAAATCGGCAATTAAATTTTCCGTTGTCTGATATGGTGAGCCTACCATAAAGCCAGAGCCTACCTGATAGCCAAGCTCTTTTAAGTCAAAAAGACATCTCTTGCGGTTTTCAAGGCTCATGCTGTCTGGGTGGAGCCTTGAATAATGCTCACCTGTTGCCGTTTCATGCCTTAAAAGATAGCGGTCTGCACCTGCGTCAAAGTACGCCTTGTAGCTCTCCCTTGACTTTTCACCAATCGACAGGGTAACTGCGCAGTCGTCATATTTTTCCTTTATACTATATACTATATCACAAATCCGCTCGTCTGTATAGTACCCATCTTCACCGCCCTGCAGCACAAAGGTACGAAAGCCAAGCGCATAGCCGTCCTTGCAGCAGGCAAGTATTTCGTCCTTAGTAAGGCGGTAGCGGTGCACATTTGCATTATCCCTGCGTATGCCGCAGTAATAGCAGTTGTTTTTGCAGTAATTTGTAAACTCAATAAGACCCCTTACATAGACCTCATCACCGTAATTGGTGCGGCGCACCCTGTCAGCACGCTCACGCAGCTCGCTGTCATAAGCATCACTTTCAAGCAGTGTTTTAAGCTCGCTGTCTATCATATTATTATTTTTTTCAAGGTCAGATACTTTCATATTTATCCTCACAGCTTCTCATGGCAAGTATGGTTTCGCTTATCAGCCTGTCAAGCTCCCAGCCGAGCATATCTGCGCCTGCCTGTATTACCTCTCTTGAGCAGCCTGCCGCAAAATTTGCCGACTTATATTTCTTTTTAACCGATTTAAGCTCCAAATCCTGTACGCTTTTTGACGGACGCATTATGGCAACAGCACCAATTAAGCCTGTCAGCTCATCAACGGCATAAAGCACCTTTTCCATTTCATGCTCGGGCTTTATGTCAACTGTCAGATTGTAGCCATGGCTTGCAGTTGCATGTATGATACTCTCATCAACGCCCTTTTCACGCATTATCTCCTGCGATTTTATGCAGTGCTGCTCGGGATATTTCTCAAAGTCGAGGTCGTGCAAAAGACCGACTATGCCCCAGAACTCTGCCTCATCACCATAGCCAAGCTTATCTGCAAAGTATTTCATTACGCCCTCAACGGTTACTGCATGCTTTAAATGAAAATGGTCCTCGTTATATTCGGTTAAAAGCTCCCACGCTTTATCTCTTGTTAAATCGGTTGTCATAATTCAGGCTTCCTTTCTAATTCAATATTACCCACTGTTTTAATAGGAATATGATACACCTTTTTTATTGCGTTGTCAATATTTTATATTAATCAGCACTTACTACTCAACAGCCGCAAGCATGGCTATAACATCGGTTATATCAAGCGTACCGTCGCTGTTCATGTCCGCCGCCTTTTTATTTATTGTACGGTTGTCCTGCACACCCGAAACGAGCTTTAACACAATGCCGACAATATAATTTTTCATCTTAAATCAATATACACCTGCCCCCATTTAATATATCTCTCAAAATCTAAATGCAGTATTTCAGCCGCAAACCTGACCGGAACATACACCGTACCATTTGAATTATACGGCGATGTGCCGAGCTTATATTCTTTGCCATTAATATAAGCAATATTATTTGTTGTATTTATTATAATTGTATTGTCAAAATATCTGATATGTACAGCTTTTGTATCACTATTCCAAAACATCAGATATTCATTTTCAGTAAAATGATAAGAAGAATTTCGTATTCTTTCATCCATAATGAGCCTGAGAGGGACCATGGTACTGCCATCCACCACCTGCGGTGTTTTATCTCCAAAATCCACCTCATTGCCCATAATACTAAATTTAAACTCCTTATTGGTAAAATCCATAGGATATTCTACCCAGTCCTCTTTTTGTGCCGCAAAATAATCAATTGCCGTTATTCTGTCCGCATCCTTAAAATTATCTATTGCCTCATTTGTAACAATATTGTCCCCTGTTATAACCTCATGTCCACTTATTGTTACATAAACATAATACCCCGTTTCCTCATTTTTCTTAACTAAATATCCGTTCTTATCATTTACATAATTAAAGTATTCATCTCCATTAATTAACAGCTCTAGAACCTCACCATCAGGCTGTTCCACCCTATAAGGTCTATCCCATACAGGCGCAGCTCCAACATTTATACAATTAAAAGCTGATAAAAAAATACATATTGCAACACAAATTAATAATATTTTCTTCCCCATAAAAATTCTCCTTTATAAGCAAAAAGCTCCCATCAAAACTGACAGGAGCTAAAAACATCAATTATTTAACAGGAGTGGCATTCTGGTCCTTAAGCACAACATCATGTGCGCCGCCCTCAACAATACTTGTAGCAGAAACAAGTGTAATTCTTGCCTTTTCCTGCAATTCAGGGATAGTAAGCGCACCACAGTTGCACATGGTGGACTTAATCTTTGAAAGGGTAATGGCAAGGTTATCA
>CABUWB010000269.1 GCA_902495025.1 uncultured Eubacteriales bacterium | reverse complement strand
GCCTGTCTTTTCCTCAGTATGCTTTCCTACCTGTGGCTTTGATGTAAGCGGTGTGTTTAAAGGCTGTGACATTTCCTGTTCCAGACCCTCTAATCTCTGCATACGGGAGATTTCTCTGCTGAAGTTTTCAATTTCCTTTTCCATCTTCTGATAGGTTTCATAGTCCTCATCGTTAAGTGTGCCTTTGTCGGTAGCGTGAGATGCCGCAAAGCTCTTAGCTGCCTCAAAAGCCTGATTTCTCTTTTCAATTAAATCCTTAATAGTCATAAATTCATACCTCCGTTTAAATATAATTTTTAATAGTTTCTAAACGCTCCATAATGTCACTTACAGAGTGTTCTGACTTTGCCGTCACAGGTATTTCTGCCTGCTTTACAATACCCTGTTTTGGCTTACTGTACTTAGCTTCAAGTTTATTAAACAGAGCATTGTTTACTGCCCTGCAAGAAAAAAGGACATCAGTTACTTCAACAGTACCTCTGTCCTCTAAGTCATCATCTGTAGTTAAGCCATCAGCAAAACCAAGTTCAATAGCCTTATTCGCATTCATCCAAGTTTCTGCATCCATTAAATGTGAGAGCTTTGAACGGGATAAACCAGTTTTAATTACATAAGCGTTTATAATGCTTTCCTTAACCTCGTTAAGCATATCAATTGCCTTCTGCATTTCTGCATGGTCACCCCAAGCAATAGTGGCAGGGTTATGTATCATCATTGTAGAAACCGGTGACATCAGCACCGTATCTCCTGCCATTGCAATAACAGATGCGGCACTTGCTGCAAGTCCATCAATCTTGACGGTTACATTACCTTTGTATTCGGTGAGCATATTGTAAATCTGTGCTGCAGCAACACAATCTCCGCCCGGTGAGTTAATCCACACAGTGATATTTCCTGTACCACTGTTCAATTCATCCTTAAAAAGCTGTGGTGTAACATCATCAGCGAACCAACTCTCCTCAGCTATTGTACCATTCAGAAACAGAGTTCTGTCCTCCGTAGCCATTTGATTTTTCCACTTCCAAAATTTCTTATTCTTCATTACTTACCTCCTTGTTCCAATTTCCTGCATCCTGCAGTTTTGTCATATTTCCATTTACTAAATAAAGGTCTCCACCAAGCTCCGCAGGAATACGGTCAAGGTTTTCAAGCTCACGAATATCATTAGTTGACATCCAGCCATTCTGCCTTGCTGTTGCATATCCATTCATACGGCTTTGGTAGTCACCTCTAAGTAAACCATCAACATTAAACTTAACAAAGTATTCTTTCTTTTCCTCTGCTGTCAGTAGTGACCGCATTATAGATTGCTCCCACCTTGATACCCAAGGGTCAAGAGTATATTTAACAAATTCCAAGGACTGCTGTTCAATATTAGAAAAGCTCGATTTTTCAAGGTCACCTACCATGTGAGGTGGTACTCTGAAAATTCGAGCTATTTCGTCAATTTGAAATTTTCTTGTTTCAAGGAATTGTGCCTGTTCAGGTGCAATAGAAATAGGTGTATATTTCATTCCTTCCTCTAAAACTGCTGTCTTATTGGCATTCGCACTGCCGCCAAAAGCCTTATGCCAGCTTTCTCTTACCTTTTCAGGGTCCTTTACTGTTCCGGGATGCTCAAGTACACCGCTTGGCTGTGCTCCATTAGCAAAAAACTTAGAGCCATACTCCTCACAGGCAATAGCCATTCCGATTGCATTCTTAGCCATTGCAATAGGAGAATAACCCACCAAACCGTCAAAGCCAAGTCCCGGAATATGAAGTACATCATAAGGCTTCAGCTTTACAGTAGATTGCTTATTAATCGGTGCATCATCAGAGCTTACCATATATTCATAGTAAAGCTGACCCTTATCATCTCTGTCAACGGTCATTCTGTCCGGCATAAGTGGATACAGAGCCACAATTTCACCTCTGCCGTTTCTGATAATCTGTGCATAGGCATTTCCCCACAGTAATAGGTGTGTCATAAGAGTTTCCCTAAAAGCAAAGGAGGTCATTTCAGTATTAGGCTCATCGTGTAACAAGAAATACAGGTTATTATCAATAGCCTTTTCCTTACCACCGCTGTCTGTATATCTGTAAAGGTGCAGTGGCAGACCTGCTATTGCCTCTGACAAAATTCTAACACAGGCATAAACCGCAGTCATCTGCATGGCAGAGCGTTCATTTACTCTTTTACCACTTGTGCTGTTGCCAAGAAAAAAGGTGTAAGCACTGCCTGATGTCCTGTTCTGTGGCTTATCTCTTGACTTAAATAAACCTTTTAAAATTCCCATATATATCAGCCTCCTTAAAAATAGCATAATAAAAGCACCGCTGTTACGATGCCGTTTGCATTTATTTTTCCATATACCCCCTATTTAAAAGTTCCTCAGCAATCATTCCAAGGCTTACTCCCACAATTCCTCTATCCAAGATTTCAAGGAATTCAGTACACTTTGGTAAAAAGCTATATGCGAGGTCACTACCTCTTAAAAATTCCATCTGAAAAATTCCAAACCTATCCGTATAAAGTTTTATATAGCTACCAAACGAGCCATCTTCATAAACTCTACCGAGTATTAGGCTTTTAACATTCCATGTATGACCTTCGCCATTTCTATGTGTTGCGTCAATCCTAATCCCCTTTGTCATTTCTTAACCTCCTGAATATTTTTCCTGTTTTCCTTTTGATATGTACATATTACCTCTGAAACACCCATATATCCAGTTAATTGTGAGCCATAATTTTAACAAAAATAACATTGCTTTATACACCTATATTGTGTACATCACAGGATGTTTTCTCGTTTCTCAGAGCCTCAATTTCAAATTCAAGGTACTGCTTTGCTTTCTCTAAATCCTGTATAGCATCATCTTTTCTTCCTGCCCTAACTATATACTTTAATGCCGAGCCTAGGTTGAAATTTAGTCCCCACTCACGAATTACAATTCTAGGTTCTAACTTTGAAAAACAATAATGTTTTGGGCGTTTTACAATATCATAGTTTTCCATTTTATATCCTCCTCGTTGTTACAAACAAAAAAGACAACTCTAAAAAAGAATTGTCCTTTTGCCTTGCCTTTAAATTATTTATGTGATATACTTAAAACGCAAAGCGGTTGGCAAGTAACCGCTCTGTGTTTTTTGGTTTTGCCCTGCTTATTTATTTAAGCAGGGCTTTTATTTTTTCCTTTGCCTCTGCGAGGTCTTCGCATTCATTAAGAATTTCAAGAATTTTTCTTGTTTGGTTTTCTTCCGCAACCGCCTTTAGTAATTCGCTTGTGTTCATTTCCTCGTCCATTTTG
>CABUWB010000268.1 GCA_902495025.1 uncultured Eubacteriales bacterium | reverse complement strand
TGAAAATACTGTAATATTTCCCTCTGCTGCAACAGGCACAGCAAACATAAGCATAGCTGCCGCCATACATAAAAGCTTTTTCATAATAATACCTCCGTATGAATAATTGCGTTTGTTTTAATTTGTAGAAATATTATATCATACAGGGATGAAAATAACAATAAGTATGTGTTTAGTTTTATGGGCTAAGACTAAAGGTACTAGATTATATTAACATTTCCCATATCTACCTCGGGCTGGAGTGCCATATTTATACCGCCTGAAATAATATCGGCAAGTGTATCTACAACGCTGTCAACCTCCTTTGGGGTTACAAACATATTGCCCGAGTAGGGGTCAAGGCAGGCAGAGATAAGAGAGTATTTTTCCTCGCCGCTAAGGTGTTTAAGCGTATTGTAAAACGGCTGTCCCTCTCCGCTCTGCTCCAGCATTTGCCCTATTATGCTGTCAAGGCTGTCATTTACAAGGGTGGCAGCGTCAACAACCGTAGGCACGCCTATGGCAATAACAGGCACGCCCATGGTTTCCTTATTAAGTGCGCCCCTTGTGTTGCCTACGCCCGCACCGGGAGTAACTCCCGTATCTGACATCTGTACGGTGCTGTTAATGCGGCTTGTCTTTCTTGCGGCAAGTGCGTCAATGGCAATAATAAGCGACGGCTTTGCTTTTTCAGCTATGCCCTTTATAATCTCTGAGGTTTCTATGCCCGTAAGTCCCATAACTCCCGGGGTAACGGCTGCAACAGGGCGCACGTTGTCTTTTATCTCCTCGGGCAGACTCTCCTTAATATGCCTTGTTACCATTATTCCGCTTATAACCTTAGGCCCGAGTGAGTCGGGTGTTACATAGCGGTTGCCAAGCCCCACAACAAGCACGCTGTCATCACTGTCAAGAGAGCAAAGCTCCGCAAGGCTGTCGGCAAAAAGCTTTTTAATATCCTCGTGTATTTCGGGGGTGTTTTCACGCATAAAGGGACTTTCTATTGTGATGTAGCTGCCAATTGGCTTGCCTGTCTGCTCAGCTCCCTGCTGATTTGTTATCCTTACGTGCGTTACCGAGGCGCTTTCTTCCTCTCTTGTTGTAATTTCTATACCGCTGTTGCTTTCAATATCCTCTGCAAGCGCCTCTGCCGCCTCAACGGCAAGGTCGGTATAAGGTGAAAATTTATCCATAAGCATTTTCCTTTCATTTTTCTTTTTAGTGTGTCCAAAATAAGCAAATTTATTTGAAAGAGTGACTACATTATGTTATTATATAAGCAACAGATATTTTGACGAAAGAGAGGTATATATATGAAAAAATATTTATCCGTAAGTCTTGCGCTGACTATGGCTTTAAGCTCCATGCAGGCGGTCGTTTCGGCTGATGAGCTCTGGCAGTCGGGCTGGACGGGCAAGGCTGGCAGTACAAACTTTACCGTTTCTGCTGACGGCGGCAGTGTTACCATGTCAAACGACAAGGTAAACAACGGCAAGTTCTCCGACGGTGAGGACAGCATAATTTACTATGCGTCAAAGGCTGACGCTGACAGCGATTTTGAGCTGAATGCAACTGTACATATTGACGAATTTTCGGTTATGGACGAGAGCAGCAACCCTAATCAGAGCAGCGTAGGTATTGCGGTGCTTGATGATTTGTATAACAAGACTGATGAGGTTAGCTATACAAACTCCGTTTTTCTCGGTACATGGGCAGAGAAAAAGACCGATGATATTGCCTTTTATCCCATAACAAGGGACAACTCCGCAGAAAAGACCGAGGGCGAGGCACTTTCTGACAGCTTTGCAAACAGCGGTACGGATTTGGGTGAATATAAGCTCTCAATTAAAAAGGTAGGTAATGCCTATACGCTTACCTGTGGTGAAAACAGCCGTACTGTTGAGGTAAGCTCAATGAGTGAGGATATTTATCCCTGCCTTTATATCGCACGTAATGTAAAGGCTACCTTTACCGACGTTGATTTAAAGATGGATAACAGAAAGGCGGTTTCACTTACCGTTGAGGGTGAGCCAAAGACAGAGTATTTATACGGCGAGGAGCTGGATTTATCACAGGTTAAGGTTGTTGTTGCTTATGATGACGGCTCTGCCGAGGAGGTAAATGACTACGTAGTCAAGGGCTTTAACAGCCGCAAGACAGGCAAGCAGACGGTTAAGCTGGTAAGGGGCAGTGTGTCGGCTGAAATTCCTGTGTCTGTATCAAAAATTGAGGTTGAAGGCCTTACCGTTGATTTTGACCCTGTTAAAACAAGCTATTACAAGGGTATGTCTTTCAGAGCTGATGGCATACAGGTAAGCGCACGCTTTAGCAATGGTGCCGAGCAGATACTTTCACCCGACAGCTACGAGCTGAAATTAAAGAACAAAACCCTGAAGAACGGTGATATTTTAAATACGGCGGGCAAAAACAATGTTAAGGCTGTATTTAAGGATACCGACGGCTATAACGGCGCGGGCTGCTATGATACATTTTTACTGGAGGTTAAAAACGAGCCTTTAACCGCAGTTGAAATATCACAGCCCTCAAAAACTACCTATTATATAGGTGATGAGTTTGACCCTAAGGGTATGGAGGTTTACGCTGTTTACGGCGATACAAGGGAGCTTTTAAGAAATGGTGAATACACCGTTTCGGGCTTTGACAGCTCCAAAGCAGGGGATATAACAGTAAATATTGCTTTAAAGGGCAATACTGCCGTTACCGCTCCGCTTAATCTTACTGTTAAGGAAAGACAGGAGAGTAAGCTTGAAATTACAAAGTATCCGAGAACGACCTATGCCATAGGCGAGGGCTTTGACGACAGCGGTCTTGAGGTAAGCATGGTTTATGACAACGGCGATGTTGAGCCGCTTGGTTTATGCGAGGGCTACGGCATTGAAATTGCACAGGACAGCTTTGCGCAGGGCGGTGAAAGCATTGTAAATATTGTACCCGATAATAAGAGATTGCAGACCCTCTCAATTAAGACAATAAGTGAAAATAATGAGCCTAATATCTGGAGAAAGACAGTATTCGGTCAGTCTTCGGGCTATGACAAGCAGGATAAAGGCTATACAGGCGTTACAGCCGACAGCTACGGTACAGCCGACGGCACAGTACATGTTCGCTCATGGGAAGGTACAGGCAAAATTACCAATGACCATGACGGTATGAGCTACTACTACACAACAGTTGAGGCAGACAAGAATTTTGAGCTGTACTCAACCATTACCGTAAACAAGTACCTTGAACACGATAACGACGACACAAAGAGAAACGGTCAGGAGGCATTCGGCATAATGCTGCGTGATGTTATTCC
>CABUWB010000267.1 GCA_902495025.1 uncultured Eubacteriales bacterium | reverse complement strand
GTATGCAGGTTTTTATTTTAAATTTTTCGCTCCTCTCACAGGAGTACTTAACATAAACTATGTTCTTCATTTTCATATCAAAACCTCTTATTTTTCAAGCAGCACCAAAAACGAGTTTGCATACTGTGCAAAAAGTCCGTTTTTTATAACCGAGTCAAAAGCCTTGCCCTCATCAAGGGTAATCAGTCTGCTGTCATCAAAATTTCTCATATTGTTGCCAAGCTCACCCGCTTTAGGCAGATAATCATCACTGTAAATGGTATCTGCAAACTTGTAATCGGGATAAGGATAATAAAACTTTATATTTGTAAAGCCTGCAAGGGTGCACAGATCTGCAAGCTCCTTTCTGCCAAAGGTCTTTACACCGCTTGATTTTGTGTAGCCCTCAATTGACTCATAGTAAAGCCGCACATGGTCCTCCTTACAGCCTGCCCAGTATTTCATGCCAAGCCTGTTTTCAATAGCTACCGCAAGGGTACCGCCCTCTTTTAAGAAGGAGCCGCTTTTTTTAAGCATTTCCACAAAAGGATTTTCCGCCTTAATATAGCTTTCGCTGTATTCAAGCACGCCTATAAGGGTAACAATGTCAAATTTTTCCTCAATATGCTCCGCTATATCCTGAAAATTACCCACCATAATTTCAATGTTATCATATTCCTTATTACGATAGGCATTAATAAGCGTGCGCTTTTTTGAAAGCTCAATACACTTTACGCTGCCCGCATTTTTTGCAAAGGCACCCGTCAGCGCACCGCAGCCCGAGCCTATTTCAAGCACGCTCATGCTCTTATCAAGCGGCAGCCACTCAACGCAGTTTTTTCTAAGCTCCGAGAGATGATAAAGGTACTCCCACTTGCCGCTTTCTTTAATAATATTATCAAACTCACTTTTATCCCTTGTTTTTACAATTTCCAGTATTTCCTCCTCAACAGGGCCGTCGCAGTATAAATCAGCTCCGCCGTAATAATCAAGGTTAATGGAAACACCGCCTGTTTTTTCATTCATAATATCACCCATTTATTTCAATTACCGAATTCATATCATAAAAGCCAACCGTATTTTTATCCGAAATAACCGTTATATTACACACCTGATAAAGCCTGTGGTAAACCGTAAAGTCACCGTCAGCATAGCCTGTGCAGCCAAGGCTCAGAAGATAACTGCCGCCCTGTATGTCCATCTTCTGCGAAAAGGTTATTATCCTCTCATCACCGCTTTTAACCTCGCCCGAGTCGATATTTTCATACATGGTGTTTGTGCCTGTTACATCAGTACCCTGCAAATCGACTATTGTAAAGGCAAAAATCGGGTCGGCTACGGGCTGTGAAAAACGCACCCTCATTTTTATTTTAAAATGCGAGCCCTTTTCAATCTGGTTGGTAATTCTGCCCTTGCTGTCAATCACCGCAAAGTCAAATATCTCCGCCTTGCCGTTTCCGTAGGAGTTAATCTGCGGATTAAGCGTAAGCCTGTCCTTCCACAGCTCACCGCTTACGGGTACAAGCTCGGTTTCCTCCTCATCATCGGGTACGGTATCAGGGTCGGTATCCTGTCCCACAAGTATTTTTTTATATAAATCAATCATATCGGCAGGGTTGCCCTCTGCAAGCTTTTCACCATGATTAAGCAGCACCACCCTGTCGCAGTACTTGTTAATTGAGCTTAAAGAGTGGCTTACAAGCAGAATGGTTTTGCCCATTTTCTTAAACTCCTCAAACTTTTTATAGCACTTAGCCTGAAAGAATACATCACCTACAGACAAAGCCTCGTCAACAATAAGTATCTCGGGGTCAATATTAATGGCAACAGCAAAGGCAAGCCTTACAAACATACCGCTTGAATAGGTCTTGACAGGCTGGTGTATAAAGTCGCCAATATCGGCAAATTTAAGTATATCGTCCACCCTGCTGTCAACCTCTTCCCTTGTATAGCCCATCATTGTACCGTTCAGGTAGATGTTTTCAAGCCCCGTATATTCGCCGTTAAAACCTGCGCCAAGCTCCAGCAGTGCGGATATTCTGCCGTTTATTTCAACGCTGCCGTCAGTTGGCGTAAGCACGCCTGTAATTATTTTAAGCATGGTTGACTTGCCTGCACCGTTTACGCCTATAAGTCCTATCGTTTCGCCCTTTTTTACGTTAAAGGACACACCTTTCAAGGCATAATACTCCTTGTGGCGGCTCTTTTTGGTGATGCTAAGTGCCTCCTTCAGTCTGTCGAGAGGTTTTTCATAAAGCCTGTACACCTTGCTGACATTATTAACTTTGATAGAATAATTATCCATTTCAATTTCTCCTTACAAAACATCTGCAAAGTGCGGCTTGAGCTTTCTGTAAATAATGCAGCCAAGCAGCATAAGCACCGACAGCACGCCCCAGAAATAAAGTGTCTGCTTGATGTTGTTCCAGAATGGCACTTGGTAAATCATACTGTCCCTGTAGCCCTGCACAATGTAGTACATGGGGTTGAGCTTAAACAGCCACATAACGCTGCCTGGTATCATATCAATCGACCACATGATAGGTGTAAGCCACATACCAAACTGCAATACTATATTCATAATCTGTCCCAAATCCTTAAAGAATACCACAAGCGCACTTGTAATGTAGCTAAGTGCAATAACAAGCATCACCATGCAGAACGAGTAATATATAACCTGCAGCCAGTAAAGGCTTGGTGTTTCACCGTAGAGCAGATAGAACACCACCATAAAGGCAACAAAGAACAGATGCACAAAAAGCGCCGAAATAATCTTTACAAGCGGCAGGATATGGATTTTAAACACCACCTTTTTTACAAGGTAGCTGTATTCAATAAGCGACATTGTGGCATTGTTCCAGCCCTCTGAAAAGAAAAACCATGGTATAAGACCCGCAATAAACCACAGTATAAACGCAACGTCGCCCACGTCATTATTTCTGAAGCCTATCTGAAATACAAACCAGAACACAAGTATTGTGCAGACAGGCTGCACAAACGCCCATATAATACCAAAATATGAGCCTGCAAACTTTGTCTTGAAATCATTTACAGCAAGCGATAAGATAAGCCGTCTGTTCTGATAGAGGTCTGTTGCCATGGACAGCACCGACTTAACCTTGACATAGCGGTTGATAATAACAAGCGCTATCACCGTTGCAATAAACGAAAATACCCTTGTATAGTCCCTGTATGGTGTAAGAGCAGGTATTTTAAACATAACAAACGGGTCTGCACCGTCAACTGTCAGCACAATATTGCCCTCATCATTTACGGACACCTTACAGTCATTAATCATACCGCCTGTTATATCCTCTGC
>CABUWB010000266.1 GCA_902495025.1 uncultured Eubacteriales bacterium | reverse complement strand
TGGTTTGGTTTACTTTGGTTTGGTTTAGTTTGGTTTACTTTACTTTGGTTTACTTTACTTTGTGGATTAATGACGTCATTAACTCGGCTGAGAGTGTCATCGGGTAACTTTAATTCATCTGAAGCGTCAATAAGGTCGTCATTGGGTAACTTTAATTCATCTGAATCGTCATTTAGGTCATCATTGGGGACGGGGCTGTCCTTAAGCTCGTTTTTGATTTGCTTTAAAATGGCTGAGCTCTTGCTAAGCTTACTCATCTCGTCAACGTCAATAAGCCATATACTTCTGTCCACAGTTATACTTTTGCGTTTAAGCGTAGCCGTATAATATATTGCCTGTATATTTTTGCTGGTGAGTATTCCCCTTGCGTAAAGTGCGCTGTCAAAAAGAGAGGTGCAAATGTCGTTAAAAATTTCCTCTATCTCCTCAATTTTCATATTGTCGTATCTGCCGTAGTTGTTCCAAAGCTCCAGCAAAAGGTTTTCACGCTCCTCGCCTCTAATGGAAACATAGTAGCCGCTGCCGCCGAAAATTATATCCAAAAGCTGCTCGTATATGCCTACCGCCTTGTTGCCGTAATTTATTCTCAGCTTAATAAAATCCCTGTCCGTGAAAAAGTCCGTTCTTCTTGGATAATAGTCAAGTCCTGTTTTAGATGGCGCTGCCATAATTAATACCTCCTGCAAGTGTTTTTGTTTTATAATACACTTGCAAAACTGCCAAAAACTGACACAATTTTATTTTTTGTAATTAATTTGTCATAATAAAAGGCTTGACTTTGGGCTAAAATATATTATAATGAAATAGCAACTAACCATATATTTTATGGGGGTGCAATGGTTTCGACGGGGATTTTGAATCAGGGATAGCCATTGATGCTGGGTAATCATCCAAACTGCCCAAACTTTTAAAAAAATAAAAGACAATAACGAAGTTCTTTTAGCTGCCTAATTTGGCGGTCGTCGGCCTTAGGTAACCCGCTGCTTAAGTAACCGGCGTCGAACAGGCGGGGCACTTTTGCCGCAAAGCTTTGAGCGGTGAAAAGACCTATGAAGCTACCAAAGTACAGAGTGTGTCTGTTCACGCTGTATGGAGGGAATTACAATAAACAGACTGTAATGGGAGAAGTCTTTGTGGATAGGTTTTCGGACAGGGGTTCGACTCCCCTCACCTCCACTCCACTTTAAACTGTTTTATTGCCTATCAGCCTCAGCAGAGGTTGATTTTTTTATGCTGTGAGGTAAAAATATGACTTATTTACGCAAAATAAATTATTACGAAACTGATAATATGGGTATTGTGCATCACTCAAACTATCTGCGCTATTTTGAGGAGGCACGTATTGACGCACTGGCAGGGGCGGGGCTTGCATACGATAAGATAGAGCAGCTCGGCATACTTATACCTGTGCTTGACTGTAAGTGCAGGTACATAAAAAGTGCTGGCTTTGGTATGTCGCTTAAAATTGATACCGAAATAACCGCCTTTGACGGTATACGTATGGAGATGAGCTATACCGCCAAAAATGCCGAAAGCGGTGAGGTGATAGCCACCGGCTCAACGGGACACTGCTTTTTAAATACCGCATTTAAACCCATAAGGCTGAAAAAGGAGTATCCCGAGGTGTATAAAACGCTGCTGGCACTTTATGAGCAGGGGGAGTGAGGTTTTTCATAATATATTTAACAGCCCTTTTTTGTGTGGCGGATAAATTAGAGTTTATCGGTGTTGTTGGTTTTCGGGCGGATATGGAATCCGCCCCTACAAGTTAATTACAACATTAATTGATTTTTTGCAAATTTGTCTAATATGCAAGGTATTCAAACAAACCAACATCTGATTTGTATGCAATGCAACAATGCTATTATGTGTTATGTAGGGGCGGATTCCATATCCGCCCTAATTTTAGCATATTATCATTGCTAACGGGCGGCAGATTTCCGCCTCAGGACGCATAGGCGAGCAGTATTGCGCAGCAATACGACCAGCCCCTACAATTTCAAATGTGGGTTTGTTAATTCTGTTCTATAAACTCTAATTTACCCATCAAATAATGCCTGTCTGATTCAGACAGGCATTCAATATTAAAGGTTAATAAAATAATTCATAATTTCGGGGCCATTTTCAAGGAAAAGACCTGTTGACTTAGCACTTTCTTCTGTAAACTCATCAACGCCCTCAACGTCCTTTGACTTCTGGTAAATAAGGAAAGGTACGGGGTCATTGGTATGTGTACGCAGTGAAAGCGGTGTAGGGTGGTCAGGCAAAATCATCAGCTTATAGTCGTCATACTCATCAAGCGCCTCAAGAACAGGGCCTAAAACAACCTTATCTATAATTTCAAGTGATTTTTTCTTATTTTCAATTTCGTGTCTGTGTCCGCACTCGTCGGGTGCCTCCATATGTACGTAAACAAAGTCCTGTCCGTTTTTAAGCTCGTCAATGGCAGCCTTTGCCTTGCCCTCAAAGTTAGTGTCGATATAGCCTGTAACATTTGGCACTTCAACAACATTCATACCCGAGAACTTGCCGATACCCTTTAAAAGGTCAACAGCGGAAATCATAGAGCCTTTAAGACCGTATTTCTGTGTGAAAGGAGAAAGCTCCTTGCGCACGCCCTCACCCCACAGCCATATACTGTTTGCAGGGTTAAGACCCTTTGCCACTCTTGCCTTATTGATAGGGTGGTCCTTTAATAAATCGTAGGAGCGCACCATCATATCATACAGCTTTGCAGCGTTTGGGTGGGTTGGTATATATTCCTTAATCTTTCTGCCCGTAATATCGTGAGGTGGTGTAAGCGTGCCTACATCAAGCGTGCCGTTATCCCAGATAAGGCAATGTCTGTAGCTTACGCCGGTATATTATTTGAACTCATCGTTGTCCATTTTTTCGGCAAGGAACTTTACAAGCTCTGCCGCCTCCTCGGTTGAAATATCGCCTGCACAGTAGTCGATAATAGTTTTGTCGGCATACTCGGGCTCGTCCGAAAGGGTAACAAGGTTACAGCGGAAAGAAACATCGGTAGGCTTCATATCAATACCGATACTGCCTGCCTCCAGCGGTGAGCGACCCGAATAATAAACCTGTGGGTCGTAGCCGAGTACGGAAAGGTTAGCAACATCACTGCCGGGCTTCATACCGTCGGCAACGGTTTTTACAAGACCAATGGTGCTGTGCTTTGCAATTTTATCACAGTTTGGTGTAACGGACGCACCCATAGGTGTCTTGCCGCCAAGCTCCTCAACGGGATAGTCAGCCATACCGTCGCATAATAATACAACATATTTCATTTTATATACCTCTTTTCCGATTTTT
>CABUWB010000265.1 GCA_902495025.1 uncultured Eubacteriales bacterium | reverse complement strand
CATTTAAATGCCGAAAGACTTATACCCCTTGCTTTAAGTGCCGCAAGCAGTGCGCAGCATATTGTAGTTTTTCCGCTGCCGCTCCCTGCTCCCGCAATAACAACAGAGGGTATTTTTTCAGTCATTTTTAATACCTCCAATCGTAATTACATAAACAGGGTTAAGTCCTGTCATAAGGCGGTAACTGCCAAGCATTCTGTCCCTTGCTGTATTAACACAGATAACCTCTGCATTAAAGTCCTTTTGCTCAATAATATTATTTACCTCACAGAGAGTGTTAAGCGACACCGCATTAATTACAATTTTCACCGTAGGATTTTTATTAAAACAGCTCTCTATAATCTCCAACATATTTCCACCGCTGCCGCCAATAAATACATGTGTTGGCGCAGGCAGAGTGTCAAGCACAGCGGGTGCTTTTCCCTCAATTATTTCTATATTATCAGCGGCAAATTTACGCTTGTTTTCCTCAATAAGCCCTAAAGCCTTTTCATTTCGTTCTATTGCATACACCTTGCCGTCGGTCAGCTTTAATGCAGCCTCAACAGATACCGAGCCTGTACCTGCGCCTATATCATACAAAACGGAATTTTCACTAAGACCCAGCTTTGCAAGACTGATACACCTTATCTCGCTTTTGGTCATTGGCACCTCACCACGTATAAACTCATCGTCAGGTATGGAGCTGTGGCTTAAATCCATAGGATGCGGATTTTCCGCAAGCACAACTGAAAGGCTGTCAAAGCTAAAGTCCTTTATATCCTCAGCCTTAGCGCAGGTTATACTTTCGTCGGGATATGAAAGCCGCTGACCTATGTACAGCCTTACATTGCCCATATTATAGTAACACAGCTTTTTACACAGCTCACGTATACTTTCGCTGCCGCTTAAAAGCAGAAATACCCTTTTGTATTTTTTTATATAATTAATTGCATTACAGCTTTTGCCATGCATGCTTAACAGCCTTATATCCTCCCAAGGCATTTTAAGCCTTGCACAAAAGTATACAAGCGAGGATATGCCCGGTATAAGCTCCACTTCATAGCCGTTAAGAGTATCAAGCAGTTTTTTTGCACCGCTGTAAAAGCCTACATCACCCGATAAAAGCACAGCCGCACTGCCAACCTTTTTATTGCTTAAATACCCTGCTATTTCATCACTATTATATGAATTAAAAATAATTTTATTTTCAATGCCCTCTGTCATACGCTTTGCGCCTATGACTATATCGGCATTGTCAATTACAGCCCTTGCCCTTTCGGTAAGGCAGTCCGCACTGCCCGTACCTGTTCCTACAAGATACACCTTCATTTATTTTCACCTGCCTTAAAATAAGCAAACATTTTATCCGCATTATCACTTTTGCAAAGTACACCATGTACATTTGAGAACATAAGTATACCTGCCTCAATTTTATTTTTAAGTCTATTATTAATATGGAAAAGTGCTTTTTCCATAATTATTTTCATTACTTCATCACAAATATTGTATTCCTTTAAAACAGATATTGCTTCGTCTGTCGTATTGCAGCTTATTATTTTTCTTACTGCACTAATATCATTACTTATAAGCGCCGCATTTGCCGCCAGTATTTCCATACGGCAGTCGGCATTTTTACTGTGGGTATTCATAATACCGCCTGCAAGCTTAACCAGCTTGCCGATATGCCCTGTTAAAAGTACTCCCTTAAATCCACATTCCAAAACATAGTCAAGCGTTTCTCCTATGTAATTACTGCATTTAACGGCTGTATCAAGGTCAATCGAATATAGCTCCCTTATAAAATCAACACCATAGTTTCCAGGAGCAAGCATAACATAGCTGCCCTCATTTGCCTTTTTTACATTAAGTTCTACCTTTATTGTATCAATAATTGCCTTTTCACTCATAGGCTCAACTATGCCGCTTGTGCCAAGTATGGATATACCACCCACTATACCAAGGCGAGGATTAAAGGTTTTTTCGGCGCACTCCCTGCCGCCGGGGACGCTAATAATTACATCAGCACCGCCCTCATAGCCATACTCATCAAAAAGGCGGCTGATATTTTCCTCAATCATCAGCTTAGGCACTCTGTTTATTGCTGCCTCGCCTATATTCTGCTGTAAGCCCTGCTTTGTAATACGCCCTACACCCTCGCCGCCGTCAATATTTATTTCTCTTTCTTTTTTTAGGCTGATGGAGGTAAACAGCAGTAAGCCGTCGGTAACATCGGGGTCATCACCTGCGTATTTTTTTACGGCACAGCTTGCGCTGTGTTTGTCAAAACAAGGCTTTTCAATATCGGTTTCTATTGTAATGCCCTTTGGCGTAATAACGCTTTCCTTTGTTATTATGCGCTGTTCAAAAATCATTCTTACTGCTGCCCTTGCAGCTATGGTAACGCAAGTACCCGTTGTATATCCGCTTTTAAGCTTCATGCTGTTCACCTCCCGTCATTTATTTTACAAATTTTAAAGCCTTTATTATTTCGTTATTTGTTACCTGCCTTTGCGGCTCAAATTTGCCGTTATTAAGCTCAAATACACCATTGTCAACAAGCGTCTGCACAATCCTTTTATGGCTGCTTTCGTATAAATCGGCAATAGCTGTATTGTTATCTTTTGCACTGAACTCGCCCATTACAAATATTGCCTGTGCAAGCTCGTCCCTTGTAACTTGCTTATCCGGGTTAAAATATTCCCTGCCGTCTTTCTTTTCTCCCTCAATATAGCCTGCTTCCGTAACGGTTTCAACAGCGTCAAAATCCTTGTCCTGCCAGGTCAAATCCTCAAACATACCATATACGTGTCCTGTTGTTTCGGTATCATAATATGATGAGGAGCTTGGCACAAATACGGGCAAATGCCTTACTCTGAAAACAATATTGGCAAAATCACGCCTTGTAGCAGAGTTATCGTTTTCATAATCCGAAATGGTGTCTATCACATCGGGATAGAGATACCTTGCAAGCTCGTTTACGCCCTTAACATATCTGAATGAGGGCGAGGAAATAAGCTTTTCGTTTATGGTGTAAAAGCGCCCGTCCTTGAGTGCTTTAATTACTTCAAAGCCCTTTCTTTCATATATGCCCTGTTTGCTTGCACCGCTGTTCATTGAGCCTCTCTGTGATACATATACATCAATGTTATCAGCATTCATCAGCACCTTTTCCTCACCAAAGGCAGCTATTGAGCTGCCGCTTTCAACAGGCTCTGCGCCCTGTGCAATATTTATGCCGCCTGCATAGCCTATGGCAAGGCCTGCCATTGAATCTGCCGTAACGGTTCTTATATTGGTTTCGGTAGACTCAAAAAATATGGTCTGCTTATCGCTGACCTGTG
>CABUWB010000264.1 GCA_902495025.1 uncultured Eubacteriales bacterium | reverse complement strand
TCTGCTGCACAGGTGCGAGGCACTTTTCAGGCTTATTAAAAATCCGTATCTGCGTATTTTTATAGGCGGCTGTATTATTGTTGCGCTTACATATCTGCTTGATACAAGGGATTACAACGGTGTTAATATGAATGTTATATGGAAGGCAGTGCGTGGTGAGGTAAAGCCCGAGGCTTTTGCGCTTAAAATGCTGTTTACCGCAATTACGCTTGCCTGCGGCTACAAGGGCGGCGAAATTCTGCCATCGCTGTTTATAGGTGCAACCTTCGGCTCGTTTGCGGGATATATTCTGGGACTTTCACCAAGCCTCTGCTCTGCCATAGGTATGGTGTCGGTGTTCTGCTCGGTTACAAACTGCCCAGTAACATCAATATTGTTAAGCGTTGAAATGTTTGGTACGGAGGGACTGCCCTATTATTTTATTTCAATTGCGATAAGCTATATGCTTTCGGGCTATTACAGCCTTTATAAAACACAGAAAATTGTTTATTCCAAGTACAGCAACGAGGTTGTTGACAGGGGGACTCATCATTGAGGGGAAGAATTAAAAAATTAAGCAGAAAAAGGCTTGCGGTATATGCTGCGCTGATAATTTTTGCACTTATTGCCCTGCGGTGTGATATAGCTGTAAGCTGTTATGAAATTAAAACCGATAAGGTTAAGGAGAGTACAAGGCTTGTGCTGCTTACCGATTTGCACAGCTCGTATTACGGCAGTGGAGAAAAGGAGCTGATAGCAAAAATAGAGGAGCTTGAACCCGATTATATTCTGCTTGGCGGTGATATTGCCGATGATAAGGTACCGCATGAGCGTACATGGCAGCTTTTGGAGGCAATAGGCAAAAAATACCACTGCTATTATGTAAGCGGCAATCATGAATATTGGTCGGGCGAAATGGGAGCTATAAAGGATAAAATTTCATCCTACGGCGTTGAGGTGCTAGAGGGTGAAAGTATTGATTTAGGTGATAATATCTGCCTTACGGGCATTGATGACCCCGAAATATACGGCAGCTTTGATTTATCCGAGGAATGGACGCAGGAGCTTGAACAGCTTGACAGCAGCATAAGCGGCTCTGCCTTTAATGTTCTGCTTTCGCACCGTCCCGAGGCTTATGAATATTATAAAAATACGGACTTTGAGCTGGTGCTTGCAGGGCATGCGCATGGCGGGCAGTGGCGCATACCGTTTATATTAAACGGGCTGTATGCCCCAAACCAAGGGCTGTTTCCGAAATTTGCAGGCGGCAGCTATGACCTTGACCTTGGCGGCGGTAAAATGCTTGTAAGCAGGGGCTTGTGCAGGGATTTGAAGCCGAGGGTCTTTAATAGACCCGAAATTGTTGTGGCGGATATAAAACCTGTACAATAAAAATCTGTACAACTAATTAAAATGGTGCTATAATTAAATAAGCAATAATGTTACGTAAGGGGGTTTTACGGTGCAGTATTTAAAAACAAGAGTTATAAAAACTGATTCACCCGAGGTGCAGAAAATTCTGTCGGGGCTTAATGCCTACAGCGACCTTTTGCTCCTTTCGGGACAGATAGGCAACGATACGGCGCTGGAGGTAAACTATCTCACGCCAAAGGGCGATGTTGTAAAGATAGGTGAGCTGCCTGAGGAAATACTTGTGCAGATTGAGGATTTGTACAGTGACGATGTATGGATAGATATAGTTGATTTTGGCGTGCATAAGCGCAATGACGGTACCTACAGGCTGTGGGTTGGTCTGGAGCTGAAAGAGGAGAGTAAAAAGGGCGAGCTGAATTTGCCGCTTATTATAGGCGTGGGTGCGCTTACGGGTCTGCTTACGCTGCTTGTTGTTGCAGTTAAGGTTATATTACACAGAAAGAAAAGTCGTTGATTATGAGTAAAAAAGCTACTGAAAACATTAATAACGAAAATAAGAATATTGTTTCTGATTTGGCGCTTGAATGTGTCAATGTAAGCAAAAGCTACGGCAGAACGCCTGCTGTCAAAAACGTAAGCCTTACGGTTAAAAAGGGACATATTGCGGCACTTTTAGGTCCTGTCGGTGCGGGCAAAACCACGCTTGCAAAGGCAATATGCAATCTCTCACCCAAAACTACGGGCAAAATACTTGTTGACGGCAAGCCGCTTGATTTAAAGGATATAAGCTATCTGCCCGAGTATCCCTTTGTAAATGCAAAGCAGAGGGTGGGCGACCTTGTGGAGATGTACCGCAGCTTTTATGACGATTTTAATGTTAAGCGTGCTGCGGCAGCGTTTAAAAAAATTGAGGTTAGCTTGAATGACAAGTTCTGCTACCTGTCAAGGAGCAGCATACAAAAGGTGGAAACGGTGCTTGTTATGAGCAGAAAGGCAAAGCTTTATCTGCTTGATGAGCCTATTGCCTCGGTAGAGCCAAAAAGCAGGGACTTTATTATAAAAACTATTATTTCGGGCTGTGACGGTGACAGCGGTGTGCTTATTACCTCTGCAATTGCCACCCAGCTTGAAAAGATACTTGATGAGGTCTATATCATACATAAGGGCGAAATTAAGCTTGCCTCTACCGCAGAGGATATTATGAATGATTACGGCAAAACCGTAAGCGGCTTTTACAGGGAGGCTTTCAGATGCTGACACTTTTAAAGTTTGATATAAAAAATACGTGGTTTAAAATTTTTGCATACTGTATTGCTGTTGCGGTATTTACGGTGCTTACAATCTATTTCTGGAGCCATCCGTTTGAGGGCTTTTTCAATAATGAAAATTTTTACTGGATAACAATTTTCAAGTTTGGCTCGCTTGGCGTAACGGGTGCGGTGTGCTGTATCTGCCTGCTTATGACCTTTGTTACGCTTGCACAGTGGTTTGCGCAAAATCTGCTTGCAGACGAGGGGCATTTTATGAATATGCTGCCTGTAAGCAGGGTTAAGCTGTTTTTATCCAAAACGCTTGCAGCCCTTTTGTGGAACTGTGTATTAATTGGCTTTATGCTTGGCTGTGTGTTTGTATTTCTGCTTTTTGGCGGCAGGCTTGCACAGATAAATGATATTATAATTGACCTTGTGGGCGAGGGCGGTGAAATTGTCCATGTCGGTCAGCTTATGATTAAATTCGGCGTGTTTATGGCGCTTTACAGTACATCGCTGTGCATACTCTCATATACGGCAGTATGTGTTGGTCATACCGTAAATATGGGCAAAAATATACTTACGCTTATAGGCTTTATAGGCATAGGGCTTGCCGAAATAGTTATTGCGGCAGTGCTTGCAGCGGTGCTTGGCGTGTTCAATCTGGGTGATTTAACCTCGCTTGCAGGCATTATATCCTACATAGGCAGCTTTTGTGTTAAAATGGCGGTGGTGTGCGTTATAAAC
>CABUWB010000263.1 GCA_902495025.1 uncultured Eubacteriales bacterium | reverse complement strand
TTTAATAAACGGTTGTATTAACCCGTATTGCTTTAATCTATTATACCATACAAGATTGCTTTTATAAAGAATTTTATAAACTTATTGCAATTAACTCCCATTTTATTTATACTGTAAAAAACGGAGGTATTAATATGATTTATGGCATAGGCACAGATATAGTTGAAATAAACAGGTTTGAGCGTATAACAGAAACCTTTTTAAAAAAAACATATACTCCTGATGAGATTTTGTTATTCAAGTCCAAGCCCAGCTCGCTTGCGGGCAATTTTGCGGCAAAGGAGGCAGTAGCAAAGGCTTTGGGGACAGGCTTCAGAGGGTTTTCACCAAAGGATATAGAAATACTGCGTTCAGCTCTGGGCACTCCTACGGTTACACTTTACGGCGGCGCACTTGCACTTTTCAATGAGCTTAAACTAAAAAATATACAGGTTTCAATATCACACAGCAAAGGAAATGCCTGTGCTTTTGCAATAGCGGAAGGGGAGGATTAAATGTATCTTATAACAAATTCACAAATGAAAGCAATTGAGCAGAGGGCAATTAATAGCGGCGTACCCTCACTGCTGCTTATGGAAAACGCTGCCATGTCACTTACAAGGCTTATTATTAAGGACGGCTTTAAAAGAGTGCTTGTTTTCTGCGGCAAGGGCAACAATGGCGGCGATGGGCTTGCATGTGCAAGACAGCTTTACGCAGAGGGAATTAATGTAACCATAATTTATGTAGGTATGCCGCAAAGAGCTACCGAGGACAACAAAATTAATCTGAATGCAGCAAAAGCGCTTGATATACCCATAATTTATTTTGACAGTGATATCGAAGATTTAAACGACTTAAAACAGTATTTCGATAATTGTGACCTAGTTGTTGACGCTCTTGTAGGCACAGGACTTGCAAGCGCTCTGCATGAGCCGCTTTCCACAATAACAGATATTATTAATATGAGTGGTAAGGAAGTTTACAGTGCAGACTGCCCAACAGGAATTTCAACCGATACGGGTGAGGATTTTGGCAAGGCAGTGCATGCAGATAAAACTGTTACCTTTCACCTGCCAAAGGTCGGACTTATGCTTTATCCCGCCTGTGAGTATACTGGCGAACTTATAGTAGGTAACATTTCACTGCCGCAGGACAGCAAAACCAATATACGTATACTTTCGCATGATGAGGCGGAATTACTTATGCCAAAAAGAAAATCACGCTCTGACAAAAGCACCTACGGCAGGGTTTATGCCTTTGTCGGCTGCGACAGTATGACAGGTGCAGCAGTTATGTCGCTCAAAAGCGCGTACAAAACAGGTGCAGGACTTGTTTATGGCTATTTAACCGCAGGCTGTGCCAATGTTGTACGCAATTTACTGCCAGAGGCGGTAATTACGGACGCATCCGATACGGATGGCTATTTAAACAATAAGGCGGCAGATATTGATTTGAGCAAAGCTAATGTTGTGCTTGCAGGCTGCGGACTTGGCAACAACAGTATAACTCACGATTTTTTAGCAGGGCTTTTAAAAAATATCACCTCACCGCTTGTTGTTGATGCAGACGGACTGAACATTTTGTCATCGGATAACAGCTTATTAACCTCTCTGCCTGCAAATACGGTTATTACACCGCACCCAAAGGAAATGTCAAGGCTTACGGGACTTTCGGTTGACAAAATTGTAAGCAACCCGATTAACACTGCACTTAATTTTGCAAAAAAATACAATGTAGTCACCGTATTAAAGGACGCACGCACCATAATAGCCTCACCAAAGGGCGAAATTACCATAAACATAACAGGTACGCCTGCCATGAGCAAGGGCGGCAGCGGCGACTGCCTTGCAGGCATTATTGCAGCCCTTATTGCACAGGGACTTGATGTATATAATGCAGCGTCCTTAGGCTGCTATATAAGCGGAAAAGCAGGCGAGCTTGCCGCAGAAAAAACATCTCTTTACGGTATGCTTGCCACTGATTTAATTGATTGTATACCAAAGGTTTTTAATCATATTTAAAACCAACATAGTAAAAACTCCCGAAACCAAAGTCTGATTTCGGGAGTTTTATTATTTGTGTTAAAGCTGTTTTTCTAATCTCAGCTTATTACTGAGCTGCAGGGAAAACAGTGTCATCCTTAAGTGTTTTCTGTAATACAAGCGCTGCGTCCTGTGAGGTTACAGAGCCGCTTGCATCAACATCACAATACTTAATTGTAGTTTCACTTAAATTAGCCTTTGAAGGGTCAAGTGTATAAAGAAGGATTACAGCAGAGTCATTTGCAGTAAGAGTACCGCTTAAATCTGCATCACCCCATATACCCTCGTCAACAGTGCCATAGCTTACAATAATATTTACAATCTGTGCAGTTGTGCCACCGCTCTGTACGGCTGTAATTGTATATTCACCTGCAGAAAGACCTGTAAGGGCAAGTGTGCTTTCAGCAGAGCCGCCAGAAAGAACTGACGAGGACTTGCCTGCACAAACAATACCTGAGCTCTTGGAGCTGTTGCTAGAGCCACACTTATAGGTAATGGTTACATCAGCACCTGCATTTACAGCAAACGCAACAGAGCCGCTTTCATTTATCTTAACCTGACCGTTAGTACCCTGGTTATCAGTCAGCTTAAAGCTTTCTGTATCAGAAATAATAGTTGCTGCATCGTATGTATTGGCTGCAAGAGGTTTAAGACTGCTTACAGGAGCATTTGTTGTTGTTTCTGTAGTAGAATCACCTGATGTAGTTGTAGTTTCGGTAGTGGTTTCTGTAGTAGTTTCGGTTGACTCAGTAGGCTCAATAGGAACAATTGAACCATCAACAGAACCGCCAACACTTGCAATTACTCTGTCACTTGAAAGTGAATCATTACTGTAGTTTGTAAGACATGTTCTGAGTGTTGAGTTAATATCATAGCTCTTATCATCAGTAGAGTCTGTGAATGCAAAGCCTGTTGCTGCGGCAAAGTCACCGCCGCCTGTACGGCCTGCATATTTTTCAACAGTTGTCTTTGCAGCCTCAGGCTCCTGAGGAGTAAGGCTTAAAATATAGCTGTCAACATTTGAGTTATAAAAAGTTTTGCCGCCTACAAGTGCCTTTACGGTTGATGGCACCTGCTCATCTCTTGAAGAAGCAAGGTAAGCGTCGAACTGTGTAGCTGCGCCATTTGTTGTTGTATCAGCAGCGTCATAGTATACAGGCTCAACACCACCTGTGAGCTTGTTTGCATCAGAGCCCTCAATATGGTTGTTGTATGCCTTTATGATACCACCATTCTCACCCGAGAAGGTACCCTTAGCGGAGAAATCAGGGGCGCCTGTCTTTTCATTCTCCATTATATCAGAGCCCTGAAGAGATGCAAGCATTGGGTGCTTACG
>CABUWB010000262.1 GCA_902495025.1 uncultured Eubacteriales bacterium | reverse complement strand
TATGGCTGCCGATGTTGCGGCTACGGCAAAAAGTATACTTTCCTTCAAAAAGGTACTATACAGGCTTGAGGCTGTGCGTGCCGAAATAAGAGAGGAATGGGATAAATTTTCCGATAAGTTTGAGGAAAATGTGCGTGAGTATATAGAGGAAAGCGACCTTGCCGAAAGAGTTGTGGTTTTCAACCTTAAAAAAGAGGAGCTTAAAGAAAGACTTGAACAGCATAAACATCTTATTAAGGATATGAGCCTTGAGGACTTTAAGGCTAAGTTTAAGGATAAGGACTTTAATGAGGAAAAAATTGCCGCACTTAATAAAATACGTAATATGTATGCAAGGTATGCTGCTATCAGAAAAGTGCACGTATCACATATACACAGGAGAATATTAAAGGCATACCCGGGTTTTAAACCTAATAATGCCGAAATACAGGAAATATTTAAAAATTTAAAGGAAAATTTAAAAAGAAGAAAATAATAAAGTGGGCTGCCGCATTTTTTTGCGGCAGCCCTTTTGTCAGTTAAATTTATTCAACGCTGATGTGAGAAAGCTTAACGGTATTAACATTATCAAGCTTATTGCTTACCTTATTACCGTCAGCGGCAAAGCCGACATAAACCTTATCATTCATATCAACTGTTTCAGAGCCTATCTCTTTCCACTGTGTACCGTCGGGTGAGCAGTAAGCGGTGAAGGTGCTGCCCTTTCTTTCAAGCTTAATATAATAGCCGAGCCATGCATCAAGCTCTTTAAGGTGAATATCATTTACAAGAGGAATACCTGCTTCCGCTGCTCTTTCGGGAGAGTCAAGATTTTCATCCATAGGTGATATAGCACCGTTTGTTTTGCTGCGTACAGCGAGGTAAGCCGACCATGGATTTCTGTAATAGGTGGTGGATTTGCCTGTTTCGGGGTTGGTTTCCTGCCACTGGTAAGCCTTTGTCCAGCTTAAACCGAGGGCTGCACACTTGGAATTATTATCAAGGCTTTCTCTTACCATTATACCTGCAAAGGCATGGTTATCAACAGGCGTCATTTCGTCAAGCTTGGCAGTAATGGTGAAGTCGCCCTCCTTTTCGGTATAGGTAAAGCGGCATCTGTCGTTATTGTCTTCAAGCTTGCCTGCGCCCTTTATTACAAGGTTGTCGCCTGTCATAACAGAGCTGCCTTTAACACCTGTATTGCCTATGTCAAGGCTTGCCCAGCCTTCCTCGTTTTTCTGCTCGTCATTTACGTATATGGTTGATGCAAAGGTCTGTGTTGAGTTGCCGTCGCTGTCGGTTGCCTTTGCACTTATGTTGTATGTTCCGTCAGCAAGGGTAAGGCTCATTTCATAAGGTGCGGTATCATCTGTACCTATGAGCTTGTCGCCGTTATAAAAATCAACCTTTGCAATGCTGTCATCATCAGCAGTTACGGCCTTTATACTTATAGGCTTGCCCGATGCAAATACAGCGTTGTTGGCAGGTGATATAAGCTCAATCTCAGGATTGTCTGGTACGTGGTTAAAGTCAACAAGTGAGTTTGCGTAGTTTTCAAGATAGCTGTAACCGTTTGACGCAAATCTCATGCTGTCGCTCTTATCGTTCGGATTAAGTCCGTTTGCGATTTCCCACTCGTCGGATATACCGTCCCTGTCGCCGTCAAGCTCTGCAGGACGTGTAATGCTCTCGGTGTAAGGCAGACCGCCTACCTCCTCATGTCTGTTTGCAAACTCGCCTGTACCACTCTTAACCTCATTGATTATACGCTGGTCAAGTGCGTCACGCTTTGGCAGGGTTGCACCAGCCATGGCAAGCACCTTTGTATATGCGTCCTCTGCCGTATCTGTGGTGAGGTTGCGTGCCTTGATACCGTCCATAAGGAATGGTGTTTCCGATATTTCGGTAAACGGTGCGTTGCCCTCGGAAATATATATGCCCTTTGAGTTGTCAGCAGTAACCTCTGCATTGCCCTCAAGCACATTTCCATTTAAGAAGAATTTACCCGGCTTATCCTTTTCGCCTGCGTCCATTAAGCGGCTTGCAACCTCATCTCTTGTACCAGGGCCGGGCTTCATATAGTTATATACAAAGTTTGCCTCGGCACGACCTCCGCCGTAGCAGGAGTTAAAGCCCCAGTTGTATATTACATTGTTGCGCATATCAAAGCATGCGATATGGTCGTTATCGTCCGCCTCAACCGTACCGCCGCCCATACGTGGGTTGCGTGAGGTGTGGTTTGCTATAAGGTTGTGGTGATAGGTGGTGTTTACGCCGCCCATAATTGAACCGTAGCCATGTCTGCCCTTAGTGTGTCCGCTCATTGTAAGGCTCTCTGCTATAATACACCACTGTACCGTCATATTTTCCGCCCTGTAAAGGGACATTGTTTCATCGGTTGACCAGCTTGCGCTTACGTGGTCTATCATAATATTACGCATGCTTCTGCCCCATATTGCGTCCATGGAGTCGCCCTTATGTACATTGTCTGCACCGGGACGGAAACGCATATAACGTATAATTATGTTCTCGCTGTCACTTAAATTGGTGGAATAGCCATAAACGGTGATACCGTCTCCGGGAGCTGTTTGACCTAAAATGGAGATGTTTTTACGCTTGATACGCAGGGTATCTTTCAGGTTAATTACGCCCGATACATCAAAAACTATGATTCGGTTATCTTCACTCAGAGCATCTCTCAGTGAGCCTTTTATAGGCTCCTCGCCCTCTGCGTAGTCCTCAAGTGTGGTAACTATGTAAACCTCGCCGCCTCTGCCGCCTGTTACAAACTTACCGCCGCCCTCTGCGCCCTCAAAGGCAGGTATTGGGGTGTATGCCCATACAGGCACAAAAGCTGAAAAGGTAAGCATACCACTAAGTATTAATGCAATAAATCTTTTCATTTTTTATTACCTCCTTCGTTTTTGATATTATTATAACAGATGTTTTTTTAGCGTTCAATAATATTGTGCTTTGTGCTTTATTTCGGAAATTTTACGCTCTTATATCTGCAATCGTCTTTTAAGGCAAAAATACTTGATAAAACGACATAAGTATTATATAATAATTTAATGTGGTGTTTTATTGTTTGTAAGGAAAGCACCCGTATTATCGGGGTTTTACCATAGGAGATAAAAATGGATTTTGTTAAATGCGAAAATTTGGTGTATGAATATACAATTTATAATGAAGCAGAGGCTAAAAACGAAAAGCTGCGTGCTCTCTGCTCAGTAAATTTATCGGTGCCCGAGGGGCAGTTTCTCGCCGTACTCGGACACAACGGCTCGGGCAAGTCAACCTTTGCCAAGCACATAAACGCACTGCTCACACCAAGCGAGGGCGTTATGTACGTAAGAGGTATGGATACCTCGGAGGAAAAAAATATATGGGATATAAGTCAGTCG
>CABUWB010000261.1 GCA_902495025.1 uncultured Eubacteriales bacterium | reverse complement strand
GCCTTTCTTAGTCCGCCGTCCTTTGAGTATGCCATATTTCTTACGGCAGAGAGCGGCTCGGTGTAGGTTTTGCCGTTATAATCGAAGGTTATTTCAAGCTCCGAGGTTATCCTGTCCCACTGCTTTGACCACAGCGCCGAGCCTGTGTTGCTCATTTTTGAAATAATAATTTCCTCCGAGGGCGAGAGGGTGTGCTCACTGTCCCGCTTGCACTCTTTGATAAAATAAGCATGCTCCTTTAACAGCATATTTTTTCTTATTATATCGTCAATGCCGCTTACGTCCTTTAGATATGTGCAAAATAATGCCTCATGCTCCGCACAGCCTGCGGCAATATCCTCCAGCCTGTCAAGTACGGAGGAAAGCTCCTCGTTTGAGGTATCCACCGACAGGGCAAGATTGACATAGGTTAAAAGCTTTTCATACTGCATGAGCCTGTTTTTCATTACAATATATTCGTAAATGACACGCTCGGGCACAGCGTTTTTGCAAAATGCCGACGCCGCCCATTTGTTAAGCTCCTCAACGCCGCTTTTAAAGGCAGCAAAATCCGCCTTGAATTCCTCGCTGTCCACCGATTTGTATATGTTGTCCAATGACCATTCTGTCTGCATAGTAAACCTGAACCTCCGTAAATCCATAAGATGTTTTTATTTTCAGTTTACCCAAAAAATATTTTTCCAATACGTGTATATCGGTGTTACACCTTTTTAAGCCTTGCAAGTGCAGCCATCAGCTTTTTGGTGCCAATCATACCAAAATCAACAGTAACCTCATAATCGGCACCTGCGGGATTAATACCCGTAACCATACCCGTACCGAATTTAGGGTGTCTTACACTGTCGCCAACCTCAAAATCAATGGTAACATTTTTAGGCTCGGGCATACGGTAACCCGTAGTAGGTCTTGGTCTGTAAGTGTTGGCATTGTAGGCGTAGTGGCGCTTAGTTTCGCCGCCGCCCTGTAAAAATGACGGTGTTTCACTATCCTGCTCGATAATATCGGGCGGAATCTCCTTTAAAAACCTTGATGGAAGGTGATTTTGCATCTGTCCGTACTGCATGCGCTCGCAGGCAGCAGTTAAATACAGCTCCTTTTTTGCCCTTGTTATGCCTACATAGCAAAGGCGTCTTTCCTCCTCAAGAGCTGCGGGGTCGTCGATATTTGCAGCTCTTGCACCCGGGAATATACCCTCCTCAAAGCCTGCAATAAACACCGTAGGGAACTCCAACCCCTTTGATGAGTGCAGCGTCATAAGCACAACTGTATCCGCACCCTCGGTATAGCCGTCAACGTCGGCAACAAGTGCAACCTCCTCAAGGAAAGCCGCAAGGCTTGCCTCCTCCTCGCTTCTGCCCTCGGCAAACTCAACAGCCTTGTTTTTAAGCTCGTTAAGATTTTCAATTCTGCCAAGTGCCTCGTCCGTACCCTCGTTTTCAAGCTCCCTGCGATACCCCGTATCGTCCAGTATATAATCAATCAAATCGGCAACGCTTTCACTTTGTGCCTTCTCACGCAGGGTAACAAGCAGCTCCGCAAAGGCGTTAAGCTGCTTTGCCCTGCTTTTAAGCTCGGGTATTGCATCTGCACTTAAAAGTGCCGAATAAAAGGAAATGCCGTTTTCCGCAGCAGCCTCGGCAACCTTATTAATTGTGGTGTCGCCTATGCCCCTTTTTGGCACATTGATAATACGGCGCACCGCAATATCGTCATTAGGGTTATAGAGCGCTTTTAAGTAGCTCATAATGTCCTTTATTTCCTTGCGGTCATAAAACCTTGTGCCGCCAAAAAGCCTGTATGGTATGGAGCGCTTTACAAGCCCCTCCTCCAGCACTCGGGAGAGTGCATTGTTGCGGTACAGAATTGCAAAGTCGCTGTATTTTTTGCCGTTCTGCACGCCCTCCTCAATTTTATCTGATATAAAGCGGCTCTCGGCAATATCGTTCCTCGCCCTGTAAAAATGCAGGCACTCGCCCTTGTCGGCAGCGGTGCGCAGGGTTTTGCTTTTACGTATTGTGTTATTTCTGATAACGGCATTTGCCGCATGAAGTATATTTTCGCTTGAACGGTAATTCTGTTCAAGCCTTATGGTAACAGTACCCTTAAAATCCTTTTCAAAGTCCAGAATATTGCGTATATCCGCACCTCGCCAGCCGTAAATGCTCTGGTCGTCATCACCCACAACACAGAGGTTGCCGTACTTTTGTGCAAGCAGCCTTACAAGCTGGTACTGTGATGCGTTTGTGTCCTGATACTCGTCAACCATTATGTAGCGGAATTTATCCTGCCATTTTTCAAGCACCTCGGGGTGGGTCGAAAACAGCTCGACGGTTTTAAAAATAAGGTCGTCAAAGTCAAGGGCATTGTTATCCTTTAAATGCTTCTGATAAGCCTTGTAAATTTCGGCATGCTTCTGAAAGCGGAAATCATTTTCAACACTCTTGGCAAACTTATTGGGGCCTATCAGCTTATCCTTTTGTGCGCCGATAAGCGACAGCATTACCTTAGGCTTAATTGCATTGTCGCTTATATTCATATCCTTTAAAATATTTTTAATAAGCCTTTCGCTGTCGTCCGCATCATAAATTGTAAAGTTGTTGGTGTAGCCTATTTTGTCAATCTCCCTGCGCAGAATACGCACGCAACTTGAATGAAAGGTACTTACCCATACCTCGTCGCCCTGCGGAGTTATGGCGCTTACCCTCTCCTTCATCTCCCTTGCGGCCTTGTTTGTAAAGGTAATTGCAAGTATGTTAAAGGGGCGCACACCCTGCTCAATAAGGTATGCAATACGGTGTGTAAGCACCCTTGTTTTGCCCGAGCCTGCACCTGCCAAAATTAAAAGCGGTCCCTCCGTTGTAAGAACCGCCTTTTTCTGCTCGGGGTTAAGTGTATTTATGGAATCAATCAGCATTGTTTTTCTCCTTTAATCTTTCTAAAACCGTTGTATAGCCGCCCTCGCCGTAGTTTAAGCAGCGGTTAATGCGGCTTATGGTTGCAGTGGACGCACCTGTTTTGTCGCCTATTGCTGTGTAGGTGTCGCCCTCAAATAAAAGCTGCGCCACCTCTAAGCGCTGCGCCATTGAATGTATCTCGTTTATAGTGCATAAGTCCTCAAAAAAGCTGTAGCACTCCTCAGTAGTTTTTAGCTGTAATATTGCCTCAAACAGCATATCTGCCGCCTTGCTTTTAAGCTTGTCCTTCATAAAAAACCTCCGCAGTTTCAACAATATTCTACTTTATTTTAACACTGTAACTTGCGAAAGTAAAGCCCCATTGCACAATAAAAACAGAGTAAATTAGAGTTTAGCAGTGTAATATTAACAACCTAAAATGTAAATCGATAACGTATGGATTTACCGTAGGGGGGGGGGGCAGGCGGAACGGAGGAATATAAAAATAAAAATATT
>CABUWB010000260.1 GCA_902495025.1 uncultured Eubacteriales bacterium | reverse complement strand
GCCTATGCAACCTGAGGCGGATTCTATATCCGCCCTAATTTTAGCATATTATCATTGCTAACGGGCGGCAGATTGCCGCCCCTACAATTGAAATGTTGAAGTATTGATTTACTCCCCTAAACTCTAATTTATATTAAACAAAACAACAGGGCTATTGCAAAACAAAATGCAACAGCCCTGTTTACTTATTACTTATCTCTTAACTGTGCGCCAAGCTTGCTTTCAAGCTCTGCAAGTATCTTCTTCATAGGTGCGTTTACCTCATCATCGGTAAGAGTTCTGTCAGCAGCCCTGAATGAGATATTATAGGCAACGGACTTAAAGCCCTCTGCAATCTGCTTGCCCTTATAAACATCAAAAAGCTGAATGTTTTCAAGCAGCTTGCCGCCCTTTTCCTTAATAATGCTTTCAATATCCTTAACAATAACATCGTCGGATACAAGCATTGCAATATCCCTCTGAACAGCAGGGAACTTAGGCAGAGCCTTGAAAGTCTTGTCAAAGCCTGCATACTCGTTAAGCAAATCAATATTGATAACGGCAACATAAGCCTTAGTACCGATAGCGTAGTTATCAGCAACAGCAGGGTGTACCTCGCCCACAAAGCCAAGCTCCTTGCCGTCAATGCTGATTAAAGCAAGCCTGCCTGGGTGCATATAAGGCAGCTTGCTTGATGGTGAAAACTCAACCTTATCACTTACACCGAGAACGGTAAATACCTCCTCGCATACGCCCTTGATTGAATAGAAATCAACACCTGCGCCATACATACCAAGTGTAAGCATGGAGGTTTCAACAGGCAGCTCGGTAAGAGGCAGTGCCTTTGGAATATAAATTTTACCTATTTCAAAAAGTGCAGCGTCTGCATTACGTCTGTTATAGTTGGTAGAAAGAGAGGTAAGCATACCGTTTAAGGTCTGTGTACGCATAATGCTGAAATCCTCACCAAGAGGGTTGGAAATCTTAACCGTATTTCTAAGCTCGCTGTCAGCAGGGATATTGAGCTTATCAAACACCTTAGGGCTTTCAAATGAGAAAATTTTACCCTCGCTAAGACCCATGGCAATCATTGTGTCAATAATTTTATCCTCAACAATCTGCTTATGTGTTTTCTTGCCAACAGTTGGAGTACCTGCGGCAAGTGTAGTTTCAATCTTGTCATAGCCGAAAAATCTTGCAATTTCCTCTGCAAGGTCAGCCTGTGCCTCAAGGTCAGGTCTGAAAGTAGGTATTAAAGCCTTTTCACCGTCAGCCTCAACCTCAATAAGCTTGAAAATATCAATCATTTCTTCCTTAGTAAGGCTTGTGCCAAGGAGCTTATTAATACCCTCTGTGGAGTAATTAACAGTCCACTTTTCCCTCTTGTTTGGATAGCAGTCAACCATACCCTTGCAAACCTCGCCGCAGCCGAGCATTTCAACAAGCTGTACAGCTCTGTTTACAGCATCATAAGCAAGGTTAGGGTCAAGACCCTTTTCGTACTTTGCAGATGCATCTGTTCTTAAACCAAGCTTTTTAGCGGTAATTCTTACATTAGGGCCGTTGAAATTGGCACTCTCAAACAGGATAGCGTGTGCATTTGGGCTTACCTTTGAGTTTTCACCGCCCATAACGCCTGCTACGGCAACAGCCTTATTGCAGTCGGATATAACAAGCATTGATGAATCGAGCTTTCTCTCCTGACCGTCAAGGGTAGTCATAACCTCGCCGTCATTTGCATTGCGCACGATAATTTTTCTCTCGTCGATTGTATCAATATCAAAGGCGTGCATTGGCTGACCCATTTCAAGCATAACATAGTTTGTAATATCTACAATGTTATTGATAGGTCTTACACCAGCAGCGGTAAGCCTGTGTCTTAACCATAATGGAGATGGGCCTACCTTAACATTTTTTACAACCCTTGCAATATAGCGTGGGCAAAGCTCTGGATTTTTAATCTCCACATCAATCATATCGGCAGTATTGCCCTCTCCCTCCTCCTTAACGGAGATTTCTGGGTACTTAAAAGGCTTTCTGTAAGTAGCTGCCGTTTCTCTTGCAAGACCTAAAATGCTGAAACAGTCTGGACGGTTTGAGGTAATCTCAAATTCTACAACATCGTCCTCCATCATAAGCAGCTTTTTAACGTCTGCGCCAAGCTCTACCTCATTTTCAAAAATATAAATACCGTTCTCGGGTGCCTCGGGGTAGTCATTTCTTGTAAAGCCAAGCTCCTCAATTGAGCAGAGCATACCGTTTGACTCGATACCTCTTAACTTGCCCTTTTTAATCTTCTCCATCTGACCAGCGTGGTAAACGGTAGCACCCACAAGTGCAACAGGCACGTAAGCGCCAACAAAAAGGTTAGACGCACCTGTTACAATCTGCAGCGGCTCACTCTCGCCAATATCAATTTTAGTTATAACAAGCTTGTCAGCGTCGGGGTGTCTTTCAATTTCAAGCACCTTGCCTGTAACAACCTTGGTAATATCCTTTGCTAAATGCGTTACGGACTCAACCTTCTGACCCGCAAGCGTAATATCGTCCATAAATTTCTGGGTGTCGGCATCAAAATCGACATATTCCCTTACCCAGCTCATTGGTAAATCCATTTATATAAACCTCCCATCAATTAAAACTGCTTTAAAAATCTGGTATCGTTCTCGTACAGTAATCTTAAATCGGTAATACCAAACTTCTGCATGGCAACTCTTTCAAGACCCATACCAAAGGCAAAGCCCGAGTATACATTAGGGTCGATACCGCACATTTCAAGCACCTTAGGGTGAACCATACCGCAGCCTAAAACCTCAATCCATCCGCTGTCCTTACATACGCGGCAGCCCTTACCGCCGCATGCAAAGCAGGACGCGTCCATTTCTGCGCTAGGCTCTGTAAATGGGAAATGATGAGGACGGAAGCGTACCTTTGTGTTCTCGCCAAAAAGCTCCTTTGCAAATACCTCAAGCGCACCCTTTAAATCGCCCATGGTAATACCCTTGTCAATTACAAGACCCTCAAGCTGGTGGAATACTGGTGAATGTGTTGCGTCCACCTCGTCAGAACGGTAGACACGACCCGGTGCAATAATTCTGATAGGGGGCTTTTTATTTTCCATTACTCTGACCTGCATAGGCGAGGTCTGTGTCCTTAAAAGAAAATCGCCCATACCCTCAACATAGAAGGTATCCTGCTCATCTCTTGCAGGGTGCTCCTTTGGAATGTTAAGCGCCTCAAAGTTATAGTAAGCGGTTTCAACCTCGGGACCCTCTGCAATTTCGTAGCCCATACCGATAAATATATCCTTGATATTGTCAATAACAAGCGTCATAGGGTGCTTGTGTCCAAGCTGCTGCACCTTACCAGGCATGGTTACGTCAATAGCCTCTGCCTTCAGCTTAACCTCCTGTGCCTTTGACATAAGCTCGG